>JAJPEO010000201.1 GCA_021166815.1 Nocardioides sp. | reverse complement strand
GGTCGCGAGCGGCCCTCGTCGCGAGGGCGGCGAGGAGCAACGAGCGCTGCCGGGGCACGAACGTGCCGGGCCCCACTGACAGGCGCAACGGGCCGAACTGCACCCAGCCGACGACGGTCTCCAGCGGCTCCCCCGCCACGCGGCGCTGCACCAGTCGTTCGAGGTCCGCGGTGCCCGCGGCCTCGGCCAGCACCCGTGCCTCGTCCTCGGCGTAGACGCAGCCGGCTGCCCGCAGGCGCTCGACGACCGCACCGAGGTCACCGTGATCGGCCAAGGGTCACCGTCCATCGAGCTGGTCGGGGCGACAGGACTCGAACCTGCGATCTCCTGCTCCCAAAGCAGGCGCGCTAGCCACTACGCTACGCCCCGCCAATGTGCCCCTGACCGGGGCCATTGGAGCGGATGACGGGAATCGAACCCGCGTAATCAGTTTGGAAGACTGAGGCTCTACCATTGAGCTACATCCGCGCGTCCGCGTGGCCAGGCAGCCCGCGGTGCGGAGTCATCGTGCCACACCGCCGGTCATCGGCCACAACCGAGCCGGCCAGTGGGCCGGAGTCCCTCAGCGGCGGTGGACCAGCAGCAGGGCACGGTCGTCGTTGCGTCCCCCGAGGGACTCGATCAGGCGCTGTGCGCCGCCCTCGTAGTCACCGCGCAGCAGGTGCTCGGCCCGGCCCAGCATCTTGTCGATGCCCAGGGCGATGTCGCGCCGCGGGATCTCCACCAGGCCGTCGGTGTAGAGCAGCATGGCGTCGCCCGACCGCATGGTGCCGGTCACGGCCTCGTACGTCGCGTCCTCGATGAGCCCCAGCACCGGGCCGGCGCTCTCGAGCACGCGCCACCGTCCCGAGCCGGCCTCCCGCAGCGCGGCGGGCGGGTGCCCGGCGCTGCGCACGACGTAGTCACCGGTGCCGAGGTCGAGGCTGAGGTGGATGGCGGTGGCGAAGCCCTCCTCCCACTCCTGGCGCAGGAGGAACTCGTTGGTGGCGCCCAGGAAGTCCTCCGGCGGCAGCGCCGCGATGAGGCCTCCGATCGCGCCGGAGAGCATGAGCGCGCGGGTGCCTGCGGCCTGGCCCTTGCCGGAGACGTCGACGACGGCCACCTGCAGCGCATCACCCTTGCGGCACGCCACGATGAAGTCACCGGCGTACGGCGTGCCCCCGGCCGAGCGCAGCTCGGAGGCGGCGTACCACTGCGCGGGCAGCTCGGGGATGGTGCCCTGGCGCAGGATCTGGTCACGCAGGTCGACGAACATCGACTCGCCCTGCAGGCCCGCCACGCCCAGCTGGGAACGGCGGAACGAGGCCAGCAGCACCATGAAGCCCAGCCCGAACATGACGACGACGCTGCCCACGATCCGGATCGTCACCTCCGGCTGCGTGGGCACCAGCACGGCGAGGACGAGCAGCACGAACACCACGAACCACGGCAGCTCGCGTGGTCCGAGCACGAGGTTGGCCACCACCAGGGGCACCAGCAGCGACACCAGCGGGACGTACTCCGGGTAGCGCCAGATGCCCAGCCCGGAGCCCACGGTGACGAGCACGAGCAGCACGAGCAGCTGTGAGCCCCTCGGCACGAGGCGGCGCAGGCCGTTCTCGGCCCATTGGCCCATTGCTGACACGGCGCGCGCGGGCTGGCCTGCGAGCGGGGTCATCGGTGTGTGTCCTCGGTGGGGTCGGGTCAGGTCGAGGTCGACTGTACGGCTCTGGAGCGGAACGCGGGCTGACATCGCGGACACCAGAAGAGATTGCGTCCTGCCAGCACCTCGGTCCGCACGCTGGCGCCGCACACGTGGCACGGCATGGCGGCGCGGCGGTAGACGTAGACCTCTCCCCCGTGGTCGTCCACCCGCGGGGGGCGTCCCATCGACTCCGGCGTGTGCTCGGGGCGCACCGTGTCGATGCGGTTGTCCACCACGCCCTGGGCCATGAGCTCGACGAGGTCGTCCCAGATCGCCGTCCACTGCCCCACCCGCAGCGTCCGCCCGGGTCGCAGCGGGTGGATCCGGTGCCGGAACAGGACCTCGGCGCGGTAGACGTTGCCGACGCCGGCGATCACGCCCTGGTCCATGAGCAGGTCGCCGATCGCCCGCCCGCTGCGGCGGATGCGCTGCCAGGCACGGTCGGGGTCTGCGTCGGCCCGCAGCGGGTCCGGGCCCAAGGTCGCCACGACCTCGTCGCGCCGGGCCGCCGACACCAGGTCGCACCGGGTCGCGCCACGGAGGTCGGCGTACGCGGCCGGCGTGTCGCGGGTGACCAGCCGCAGGCGTACGGCGCCCTGCGGGAACGGGACCTCCGCGACGTCGCGCCGCACGTCGAAGCCGCCGATGAGACCGAGGTGGACGTGGACGAACCGCTCCCCCTCGAACTCCACGAACAGGTGCTTGCCCGCCGAGTCCGCGCCGACCAGGGTCGTGCGGTCGAGCAGCGCGGCCTCGTCGGCGAACCTTCCCTGCGGGCTGCCGACCTCGACCTCGCGCCCCGCGAAGGCGGCGTCCAGGTCGTCGGCCAGCCGACGCAGCGTGTGGCCCTCAGGCATCGACGGGACTCAGCGCCCCAGAGCGGACTCGGGCAGCGGCGGCAGCTCCGAGGTCTCGTCGTACGTCGACAGCTGGCCGATGCGGCGCACGTGGCGCTCGTCGCCGGGGAACGGCGTGGAGAGGAACACCTCGACGAAGCGGGTCATGTCCTCCAGCGAGTGCATGCGACCGCCGACCGAGACCATGTTGGCGTCGTTGTGCTCGCGGGCCAGCACCGCGGTCTCCTCCGACCACACCAGGGCGCAGCGGATGGCCTGGACCTTGTTGGCGGCGATCTGCTCGCCGTTGCCCGAGCCGCCGATGACGACGCCGAGGGAGTCCAGGCCCTCGGCGCGGTCGGCCGCGACCCCCTCGCCCGCACGCAGGCAGAAGACGGGGTAGTCGTCGAGGGCGTCGTAGACGAACGGCCCGTGGTCGACCGGCTCGTAGCCGTTGTCGACGAGCCACGACATCAGGTGGTCCTTGAGCTCGAGGCCGGCGTGGTCGGATCCCAGGTGAACGCGCATGGCGCCAATTCTCCCAAGCCGCCCCCGGAGACGCACCAGCAGGTCAGCCCAGGTGCTGGTCGAGGAAGCCCGCGACCTGCCGGACCAGCGGCTCCGAGGCGGTGAACGACGCGTGTCGGTAGAAGCCGTGCTGCTGGCCCAGGCACCGTACGCCGACCGTCGGCACCCCGGTCTCCACGATCCTGCGCGCCAGCTCCTCGCCCTCGTCGCGCAGCGGGTCGAACTCGGCGGTCGCCACGAACGTCGGCGGCAGCGTGTCGAGCCGGTCCGACAGCAGGGGCGCGAGGTCGGGGTCGTCGTAGTCGGCCTCGTCGCGGGCGTACTGCTCCCAGTACCAGCTCGCCTCGCGTGCGCCGAAGCCCACCTCCTCCCCCAGCGCGTAGGAGTCGAAGCCCGCGCGCGGGTCGAGGAACGGGTAGACCAGCGCCAGCGCGGCGAAGGCGCCGGGGTTGCGCAGGGCGGCCACCAGGGCGAGGTTGGCGCCTGCGGAGTCACCGTGGACGGCCATCGGCTCGGTCCAGCGCCCGCGGACCCAGGCGACGGCGGTGTCGACGTCGTCGGGAGCCGCAGGGAACCGGTGCTCGGGCGGCTTGCGGTAGGCCACGCTCACCACGCGCCGGCGCAGCCTGTTGGCCAGCCGCCGGGCCAGGCCGTCGTGGACGTCGATGTCGTTGAAGACGAAGCCGCCGCCGTGGAGATGGACCAGGGTGCCGGGCACGGCGCCGTGGGGGGTGTGGACGCGACAGGTCACCCCGTCGGCGTCGACGTCCTCGACGTGGGCCACGTCCTCGCGCGGCTGGACGGCGTTGAAGGCACGGACCTTGCGACGGTAGGCCTCGACGTCGAAGCCGGGCGCCCGGAAGTCGGGTGTGGTGTCAGCGGCGACGGCCGCGCGGACCTCGGGGTACATGGCGTCCTTCCTGGTGGTCGGCGGCTGTCCGTGCTCGGGCGCGAGCGTATCCGGGGCAGGATGGGCCCATGGACGATCGGGTCGTGGAGCTGGTCCTGCGCGCCGTCGAGCAGGTGCCGCGCGGACGGGTGGTGTCGTACGGCGACATCGCCGGCCTGGTCGGCACCGGCCCGCGCCACGTCGGCTCCATCATGAGCCGCCACGGCTCCGGCGTGACCTGGTGGCGGGTCACCAACGCGTACGGCGACCTGCCGCTCCACCTGGTCGACACCGCCCGGGGCCATTGGGCCGAGGAGGGCATCGGCTGGAAGCCGAACGGACGCGGCTGCCGCATCGCCGACCACCGCGCCGACCTGGTCGAGCTGGCCGACGCCTGGGAAGTCGCGACCGCCGACCTGCACCCGCACCGCCGGGACTGACCCGGTCGCTCAGCCGCCGAGGCGGGCGATCTCCTCCTCGACCACGGCCGGGTCGAGCTTGGTGAAGACCGGCGTCGGCTTGGCGACCGGCGTGCCCGGGACCACCGGCCTGGGCTCCCAGGCCGGGGTGTCGGAGTAGTCGCCGGTGATGACGGGGTAGGACGGGGACCCGGCGCCGTTGTCGACGTCGAGCTCGTCGACGACCTCGATGCGCGGCATGGGCACGAAGTCGCCCTTCCCGCCGAGCACGAGGTGGACCCGGTTGGCGGCGTGCGGCATGAAGGGCGCGAGCAGGGTGTTGCAGTCGCTCACGCACTGGGCGGCCACGTGCAGCACCGTCTCGAGGCGCTGGCGCTGGGACTCGTCCTTCATCTTGTAGGGCTCGGTGACGGTGAGGTACTTGTTCACCTCGCCGACGATCCGCATCGCCTCGGCCGTCGCCGCCCGCACCTTGTGGTGGCGCAGGAGGTCGCCGACGCTTTCGAAGCCGGCCCGTACGGCCGCCAGGACGTCCTCGTCGACCTGCTCCAGTTCGTGGCACGGCGGGATCTCACCGAAGTTCTTCGCGATCATCGTGGCGGTGCGGTTCACCAGGTTGCCCCAGCCGGCGACGATCTCGGAGTTGTTGCGGGTGACGAAGTCGGCCCAGGTGAAGGCCGCGTCGGAGGTCTCCGGCCCGGCCGCGCAGATGAAGTAACGCAGGGGGTCGGGCCCGTAGCGCTCCAGCACGTCGCGCACGTAGAGCACGTGGCCGCGCGAGGACGAGAACTGCTGGTCCCCCATCGTCAGGAACTCCGAGCTGACCACCTCGGTCGGGAGGTTGAGCGTGCCGAAGCGGCCCGGCTCGCCGCCGCGGGCGCCCTGGCCGTTGTAGGCGAGCAGCTCGGCGGGCCAGATCTGGGAGTGGAAGACGATGTTGTCCTTGCCCATGAAGTAGTACGACAGCGCCTCGGGGTCGTTCCACCACTCGCGCCACTTGTCGGGCTCGCCGAGTCGTCGTGCCCACTCGATCGCGGCCGAGAGGTAGCCGATGACGGCGTCGAACCACACGTAGAAGCGCTTGGTCGGCTGGTCCTCCCACCCCGGGACCGGGATGCCCCAGTCGATGTCGCGGGTCATCGCCCGCGGCCGGATCTCCTTGAGGATGTTCTGGGAGAACTTGATGACGTTCGGGCGCCAGGTGCCCTCGGCCTCCCGGCCGTCCAGCCACACGGAGAGCGCGTCCGCCAGGGCGGGCAGGTCGAGGAACCAGTGCTGGGTCTCGACGAACTCCGGGGTGGCCCCGGTGACCTTGGAGCGCGGCTCGATGAGGTCGGCCGGGTCCAGCTGGTTGCCGCAGTTGTCGCACTGGTCGCCGCGGGCCTCGGCGTACTTGCAGATCGGGCAGGTGCCCTCGATGTAGCGGTCGGGCAGGGTGCGCCCGGTCTCGGGCTCCAGCGCCACGGACTGGCCCTGCTCGACGAAGTAGCCGTTGGCCTTGCAGACGCGGAACAGCTCCTGGACCACCTCGTAGTGGTTGCCCGTGGAGGTGCGGGTGTAGAGGTCGTAGGAGCACCCCAGGTCGGCCAGCTCGCGGGCGATGACCTCGTGGTTGCGGTTGATCGTGTCGAGCGGCTTCTCGCCCGCCTTGTCCGCCAGCACCAGGATCGGCGTGCCGTGCTCGTCGGACCCCGACACCATCAGCACGTCGTGACCTGCCATGCGCATGTAGCGGGAGAACACGTCGGAGGGCACACCGAAACCGGCGACGTGGCCGATGTGACGGGGTCCGTTGGCATAGGGCCAGGCGACGGCGGAGAGCACGCGGGTCATGTCCGCAGCCTAGTGACCGGTCGGTGCAGCACGCCGTCCCGCCCTACCCTGTCCCCATGTCGGCTGAGCTCGCGTTGATGCTTGCGGTGACCGTGACGGGCGGCCTGCTCGGCGCGGCGCTCCGGATGCCGCCCCTGGTCGGGTTCCTCGGCGCCGGGTTCGCCCTCGCAGCCATGGGCGCCGAGGGCAACGACACCCTCGACCTGGTCGCCGACCTCGGCGTGACCCTGCTGCTGTTCGCCATCGGGCTCAAGCTCGACGCCCGCATCCTGGTACGACGCGAGGTGACGCTCGTGACGGCGGTCCACACCGCCCTCAGCATGCTCATCGCCCTCGGCCTGCTCAGCGCCGCAGCCTCGGTCGGCCTGGGCCTGCTGGACGGCCAGGACCTCTCCAGCCTGGCCCTGATCGCCCTGCTCCTGTCCTTCTCCAGCACCGTCGTCGCCGTCAAGCTCCTCGACCAGAAGCACGCCAGCCAGACGCTCTACGGTCGTACCGCCATCGGCATCCTGGTCATCCAGGACCTCATCGCGGTGGTCGTGATCGTCGTGGCCTCGGGCGAGCCGCCGAGCTGGTGGGCACTCGGCCTCCCGCTGCTGCTCCTGCTGCGCCGACCGGTCGGACGCGCCCTGGAGCTCGTCCAGCACGGCGAGCTGATCCCGCTCGTCGGGGTGGGGCTCGCCCTCGTCCCGGGCTATGCGCTCTTCGACGCCGTCGGCCTCAAGGGCGACCTCGGCGCCCTGGCGATCGGCATGCTGCTGGCCGGCACCAGCAGGGCCGACGAGATCGCCAAGTCGCTGTTCTCCGTCAAGGAGCTGTTGCTGGTCGCCTTCTTCGTCTCCGTCGGGCTGCACGGCACCCCCACCCTGCAGCACTTCGGCCTGGCGCTGCTGCTGATGGTGCTCGTCCCGGTCCAGGGCCTGCTCTACGCTCCCCTGCTGCGCTGGTGCGGCTTCCGGGTCCGCACCGCGACCCACGCCGGCGTCGCGCTGGCGACGTTCTCGGAGTTCGCGCTGGTCGTCGGCGTGGTCGTGGTCGACAACGGCACCCTCGACGAGCAGTGGATCACGGTGCTGTCGACCGCGGTGGCGATGAGCTTCGTGGTGTCGGCGCTGCTGAGCCGCCAGACCGAGCCGTTGGCGCGGATGATCAGGCGTGCCGTACCCGCCCTGGACCCGTCCAGCCTGCACCCGGAGGACCGGCCCATCACCGTCGGCCACGCCGACGTGGTCGTGCTGGGGATGGGACGCCTGGGGTGCGCCGTCTACAAGCACCTCGTCGAGGAGTACGGGCTCAAGGTCGTCGGGGTGGAGAGCGACTCGGCGCGCGTGCGGGTGCTGCAGGAGCGCCAGCTCGACGTGGTCGAGGGCGACGCCACCGACCCGTTGTTCTGGGAGCGGGTCAAGCAGGCGGGCAGTGTCCAGCTGGCCGTCCTGGCGATGCCGTTCCACGGCAGCAACATGGCCGCGCTGAGCGAGCTGGAGCTGAGCAAGTTCAACGGCGCGGTGGCCGCCGTCGCCCGCTACGAGGACGAGCTGTCACAGCTCTCCGGCTCCGTCGACGCGGTGCTCGGCATCTACGAGGCGGCCGGTCGCGAGCTCGCCGACCAGGCCGTGGAGAGCTCGGGGCTCGCCGGCGACCTGCCGTAGGGCGGGCCTCAGCTGAAGTCGAGCTCGCCC
>JAJPEO010000196.1 GCA_021166815.1 Nocardioides sp. | reverse complement strand
CGACGCCGGCGGCGTACTCCGCGACGGCGCTGATGAGGTGGTCGCGCAGCCACGGGACGCCCGCGAAGAGCCGCTGGTGGGCGGCCTCGCGCAGGGCGAGGTAGAGCAGGACGTCGTCCTCGGTCACGTCGGGCAGCTCCGCTGCGAAGGCGGCCACGTTGGCGGGCAGCAGGGCCGCCTTGCCGACGGGGCCGAGCGGCAGGCCGATGTCGGAGGCGCTGAGCACCTCGCCGGCGAGCGTGCCCAGGCCGCTGCCGACCTGGCTGGCCACCATGGCGCCGCTGGCCCGCGCGAGCAGCGAGATGAGCGGCCCCGCGAGCTGGCGCATCTCCTCGGGCATCGCCTGCGCGATGCCCTGGGTGGCCGACCCGGCGACGGGCTCCACCAGCACCTTCCACACGTCGACCGTCCCGACGATCCACTCCGCCCGCGACCACGCGGCCGTGCTCGTGACGCCGGAGGAGAAGTCGGTGACCGGGTCGAGCCAGTGGTCGGCCAGCCGCACCGCGTCGGCCACGGCGTTGGCCTGGGCCGCGCTCGGGGACGGGTCGGGCTGCTGCGCGGTGACCTTGCGGGCCATGTCCGTGACGACGTCCCAGTTCACCGGGCCGTCGTGGGGCTGCATGAGGGCCTGCATGTGCTGCATCAGCATGCCCAGGTCGGGAAGGCCTGCGGCGCCGCCGGCGCCGAGTCCGCTGAAGATCTGCTCGAAGGGCGTGCCCTTGAACGGGTTGTCGTCGCCGGGGACGTCGCCGGAGCCGGGGGTGCTGCTCATGGGTCCACGGTACTCAACCCTCCCAGCAGCGGTCCCCGCCTCGGTCCCGTCCTAGACTCCCCGGTGTGAACGATCCGGTACGCCTCGTCGACATCCGAGACACGCCCCTCGACGTCGCCGAGGTGGTCGCCGCGCTGGGCGACTCCGGTGCCGGCGGCCTCACGGTCTTCGTCGGGCTCGTGCGCGACCACGACTCGGGCAAGGACGTGGAGAAGCTCGACTACTCCGCCCACCCCACCGCGCTCAAGCGCCTGCAGGACGTCTGCCGCAAGGTGGCCGACGAGCACGGCGTCCGCGGCGTGGCGGCCGTCCACCGCGTGGGCGACCTCGCCATCGGCGACATCGCCGTGGTCGTCGCGACCACCGCTGCCCACCGCGGCGAGACCTTCGACGCCTCGCGCGCCCTCATCGACGTGCTGAAGGCCGAGGTCCCGATCTGGAAGCACCAGGTCTTCGCGGACGGCACCGAGGAGTGGGTCGGCACCCCCTGAACGCCCCACGCGGCCGAGGCGTGTCGTACGTCGCCCGCCGTCGCCGCTGCCTAGGCTGGTCGGGTGGAGATCCTGCTCTGGCTCGTACCGTCCCTGGTGGTCCTCGTGGTCGCCATGGGGTGGGTCACCTGGCTGGGGCGCGAGGGACGCGGAGAGGTCGACCGTGACGTCGCCGTCCGACGTCTCGCCGAGGCGCTGAGCCGTGAGCACCCGATGGCGCGTCGCCCGGCGGCGCGGACGGCCCCTGGCGCGGCCGCGCGAGAGCGCAGCAGCGGGATCGCGGTGCGCCCGAGCCGGCAGCCCGCGCGGGACGACTCGACCCGTCGCGCGTCGTAGTTGCGCCGGTTTGAGAGAGTGACCCCATGAGTCGGCGGACGGGTGTGGGGCTGCTCGCCTTCGCCATGATGATCGTGCTGTGGGCGGTGGCGGGGTTCGCGTCGCTGCCCTACGTCACGTACACGCCGGGCCCCACCGTCGACGTCCTCGCCTCCAGCGGTGGGGAGGAGATCGTGCAGGTCAAGGGGCACGAGGCGTACCACGACGACGGAGAGCTGCGCCTGACCACGATCTTCGCCTCCGAGCCCGAGCAGCGGGTGACCCTTCCCGAGCTGCTGCGGGCCTACTTCGACGACGACGCCGCCGTCTACCCGCGCTCGGCGGTCTACGCCCCGGACGAGACCGACGAGGACAGCGACCGCATGGCAGAGGTGCAGATGGTCTCCTCCCAGGACAACGCGATCGCCGTGGCCCTGCAGCAGCTGGGCCACGAGGTGCCCACGACGGTGCGGGTGCTCGACGTGTCCCAGGGCATGCCGGCCGAGGGCAGGCTGCGCATCGACGACGAGGTGCTCCGGGTCGGCTTCATCGACATCAACCAGCCCCAGGACGTGGTCGAGGCCGTCGGCATGGCCAAGGCCGGCGAGCCGCTGCAGTTCGCCATCCGCCGCAACGGCGCCGAGCGCACGGTCACGGTCACGCCGACCGACCTCGACGGCCGCCCGTTCGTCGGCATCACCCCCGGCACGGTCCACGAGTTCCCGTTCGACGTGAAGGTCGACATCGGCGACAACATCGGTGGGCCGAGCGCCGGCCTGATGCTCGCCCTCGCCGTCTACGACACGCTCACCCCGGGCTCGCTCACCGACGGCGGCATCGTGGCCGGCACCGGCGCCATCAGCCCGGAGGGCGCGGTCGGGTCGATCGGCGGTGTCCAGCAGAAGATCGCCGGCGCCCGCGACACCGGGGCACAGCTCTTCCTGGTCCCAGCGGACAACTGCGACAGCGTCGGCGGCGTCGACCCGGGCGACATGCGGCTGGCGCGCGTCGCGTCCATGGACGAGGCGCTGGACGTGATCGAGAAGTGGGCCGACGACCCCGACACCGACCTACCCACCTGTGAGGACAACGGCTGATGACGCAGAACCACGACCCCCGCGACGTGCCGGTTCCCCAGGACCAGGCCCTGGCGACCGCCGTGCTCGAGATCGAGTCGCACGTGGCCGAGCAGGGCTGGGACCAGCCGGCCCGCCTCTTCGCCCTGGTCGACTCCTCGGCCCTCGCCGAGCACGAGCCCGAGCTCGCCCAGGAGATGGGGCTGGACGGCACGAGCACGGCGTACACCGCTGTCGAGGACGACGTGCCGGCCGACCGCGTGCTCGAGGACGTCCTCCACTCGATCGCCTGGCCGCCGACCGTGATCGGGTGCGCCGCCGTGGTCGAGCGCCTGATGCTGCCCCCGGAGGCCGAGGCCGCGCTGCCCGACGAGCCCGCCGAGGCCGACCAGTACGCCCGCGAGCACCCCGACCGCCAGGAGGTGCGCATCGTCGCCGGGGTGACCCGCTCCGGTGCGGCGTACTGCGCCCTGCGGATGCGCTCGCACGACGAGGAGATGGCCGTGCTGTCCGGTGAGGACCTCGTCCCAGGCCTCACCGACCTGCTGCACACCACCCTGGAGAACGGCGAGTTCGACGCCGCGAACGCTGAGGAGTCCTGACGTGAGTGACGGTTTCGACCGCCCCCGGCCCCGGCCGACCCCGCGACCGGCGCCGAGCGGGCGCATGCGGTCGTTCGTGATCACCGGTGCGGTGCTGGTCGTGCTGTTCATGCTGCTCACCGCGTTCGCGTCGTTCTGGACCGACCGGCTGTGGTTCGGCTCGGTCGGCTACGACGGCGTGTTCAGCACCCTGGTGTGGACTCGGGTCGGGCTCTTCCTGGCCTTCGGCGGCCTGATGGCCGCGACGGTGGCCGCCGCGACCTCACTGGCCTACCGCTTCCGCCCGGTCTTCTGGCCGGGGATGCCGGGCCAGCCCGACGACGGGCTCGACCGCTACCGCCAGCTCCTCACCCCGGTGATCACCTGGCTTGTCGCCGGCGTCTCGCTGGTGATGGGCCTGTTCGCGGGCGCGTCGGCGTCCGGGCAGTGGCGCAGCTACTCGCTGTGGCGTCACGGCACCGACTTCGGCACCACCGACCCGTACTTCGACAAGGACGCGGGCTTCTACGTCTTCGACCTGCCGTGGTGGCACTTCGTCGTCGACTTCGTGATGGCCATGGCGGTCATCGGGTTGATGGCGACCCTGCTGGTCAACTACCTCTTCGGCGGCATCCGCCTCAGCGCGCGCCCGGGTGAGCGGATGTCGCGCGCCGCCCTGGTGCAGGTGTCGGTGCTGCTGACCGTGTTCGCTGTCGCCAAGGCCGTCGACTACTGGCTCGACCGCTACGACCTGGTCACGAGTGGTGGCGGCATCTTCACCGGCATGGGCTACACCGAGGACAAGGCCGTGCTGCCCGCCAAGGAGATCCTCACCGGCATCGCCGTGGTCTGCGCGCTGCTGTTCCTGGCCAACATCTGGCGCCGGACCTGGCTGCTGCCCTCGCTCGGCGTGGCCCTCTTCGCGCTGTCCGCCCTGATCCTCGGCCTCATCGTGCCCGGCGTCGTCCAGGCGGTGCGGGTCAACCCGAACGTGCCCGACCGCGAGGGCCCCTACATCAAGGCCCACATCGACGCCACGCGTGCGGCGTACGACCTCGACAGCATCGACCGCGGCCCGGTCGAGGGCAAGCCGGTGCCCGAGGACGGCCGGCTCAACGCCCTCGACGGGATGACCGACCACGTGCCGCTGGTCGACCCGCAGGTCGTGAGCCAGGCCTTCGAGCAGCAGCAGCAGGTGCGCGGCTACTACTCGGTGAGCAGCGTGCTCGACGTCGACCGCTACGAGATCGAGGGCCGCGAGCGGGCGCTGGTGCTCGGCGTGCGTGAGCTCGACCAGAGCGGCATCGCCGAGGGCGACCGCGACTGGTCGAACCTGCACACCGTCTACACGCACGGCAACGGGCTCATCGCCGCGTACGCCAACCAGCGGCCCGCCGACGACTCGGAGGCGCAGGCCGGGGGAGTGCAGTGGGCCGAGGGCCAGGAGCCCCAGGAGGACGCGCTCACCGCGCTGGCCGAGGACGGCTACGAGACGCGCGTCTACTACGGCGAGAAGAGCCCGACCTACAGCATCGTCGGGCGCAACCCCGACGGCAGCGACCCCATCGAGCTCGACCTGCCCCGCGGTGAGCGCAGCGAGGAGAACGAGGCGACCACGTACGACGGCGCCGGGGGAGTGCCGATCGGCGGCATCGGGCACAAGCTGCTCTACGCCCTGCGCTTCGGCGAGCCCAACCTGGTGCTGGCCGGCCGCGTCCACGAGAACTCCAGGATCCTCTACGACCGCCATCCGCGACAGATGGTCGAGAAGGTGGCGCCCTGGCTGACCGTCGACTCCGACCCCTACCCGGCCGTGATCGACGGGCGCATCCAGTGGATCCTCGACGGCTACACCGTCACCGACCGATTCCCCCTCTCGCAGCGCGAGTCGCTGGACGTCATGACCGACGACGCCCTGCAGCAGGACAACCCGTTCCAGACGCTGCCGACCGACGAGGTCAACTACCTGCGCAACTCGGTCAAGGCGACCGTCGACGCGTACGACGGCACCGTCACGATCTACGAGTGGGACACCGAGGACCCGATCCTCAAGGCGTGGTCGCAGGTGTTCCCGGGCGTCGTCCAGGACAAGGACTCGATCCCGGACTCGCTGCGTGAGCACCTGCGCTACCCCGAGGACCTGTTCAAGGCCCAGCGCTACCAGTACCAGCGCTACCACGAGACGTCCGCCCTGGACTGGTTCGAGGGATCGAACCGCTGGCTGGTGCCGAAGGACCCGCAGGCCAAGAACCGGCTGCAGCCTCCGTACCGCCTCTTCGCCGACACCGGAGAGGGGGAGACCTGGTCGCTGACCAGCGTCTACGTGCCGCGCAAGCGCGACAACCTGGCCGCCTACATCGCCGTCAACAGCGACGCCACGAGCGAGGACTACGGCAAGATCACGGTGCGTGAGCTGCCCAACGAGCGCACCGACGGGCCGCTGCTGATCGCGGCCGCGCTGAGCAGCGACGAGTCGGTCAGCTCCAAGCTGTTGCCGTACACCACCAACGGTGAGGCCAAGCCCGTCTACGGCAACCTGCTGACGCTGCCGGTCGGCGACTCGTTCATGTACGTCCAGCCGCTCTACACGCGGCGCGAGGGTGAGTCGAGCTATCCGATCCTGCGCTTCGTGCTGGTGTCCTACAACGGCAAGGTCGGCATCGGTACGACCCTGCGCGAGGCCATGGCCGACTCGCTCGGTGTCGAGGACACCGGGCCGGTCACGCCGCCCGCCGAGCCAAAGCCGGGCACGGGCGAAGGGGAGCCACCGTCCCAGCAGCCGCCGAAGGGCATCCAGGCCGAGATCCGCGACCTGCTGCGCCAGGCCGAGGCGAAGTTCGCCGAGGCCGACGAGGCCCAGCGCAACGGCCAGACCGTGAAGTGGGCGCGCCTGATGGAGGAGGCCCGCAAGCTCGTCGAGCGCGCGGCTGTCCTCGCGGCCGGCTGATCCTCGGACCCCGATTTGGGTCTGCTGGGCCGTCCCTGTAATGTTCTGTTCACCGACGCGGGGTGGAGCAGCTCGGTAGCTCGCTGGGCTCATAACCCAGAGGTCGCAGGTTCAAATCCTGCCCCCGCTACAAAGTGCAAACCAGCAGGTCAGAGGCGGTTTTCGGAGAGATCCGGAGGCCGCCTCTGATGCTTCTCCGGGTGCCAATGTCAGCAGAATGTCAGCAACCGTCGCCTTCGCGAGGGCTTTCGACAGGTGCCTCACATCTCGGGTGTGAGGCCTTTTCGGTCGGTTGTGAGGCGCTCGGGCCGGCGGTGTGAGCCCCCTCGATGGGCGCCAACGCTTGACCAAGCCACCGGGGGATTGACCCTCCGTCGTAATGTTCCGGGGGCATCGCTCGTCCGGCTGGTCAAGCAGAAGCTCAACGGCAACGAGGGGCCGTGGCTCACTTACCATCTTGGTGACGACGAGCAGGGGTCGTGGTTGTTCCACCCTGAGGGCACGTTGTACAGCGGCCATTTCGATGGGCGCGAGGTCGAGTGCTATTCCGGAGTGCCGGAGGAGCCGGGCTGTCCCATGCTGCATTTCGTGTCGCACCGGGTGGCTGGGTAGCGCAGTGGCGGCGGGTGCCGTGGACGGGCCTCACCGTTGACCTGTGTCGGCCGGTCGAACGGGAGGGCGACGTATGGCGCCTCGTCGACCTGGAACTCGACCTCTGGTTCCCGGCCGATCAGCCAGACGCCGGGGATGACCGCCCCGGAAGAGCCGCAATGGCAAGGCTGTCGGGTTCGCCGATGACGACGAGCTCGATGAGGCCGTTAATCACGGATGGGTGAGCAAGTCGCTGGCTGCCCGAACGCGCGTGGGCGCCGACCAGGTCGCTGGCTGGATGCTCGACGCCATCGACCGGTTCAACGACCTCGCTTGGGAGCGTCTCGATCAGGCCGTCGCAGGGGCCTGCCAGCGCCCCATGTTGACGAGTAATGGGAGGCGCTGCCACTCGAATCCGTGTTCCACTGTCGCACGCAACGATGGGCTGGCGAGTTGACGGAGGTGATCGCGGTGGCGGGCTATGGGGCGCTGGCCGAGGCGTATGAGTGGTTGATCCGGGACGACCTGCAGACGCCGGCCGGCGCGGCCGCAAGGTTCGATGGCCTCGTGACGTCACTGCCGCCCGACGCGCGTGTCCTCGACTGCGCCTGCGGCACCGGCCAGCTCGCGGTTGGCCTGGCCGGTCTCGGCCTGGACGTCGTGGCAACGGACGCGAGCGGCGGGATGGTCAGCCGGACGGAAGCACTCGCTGCCGAGCATGGCGTCTCGCTCCGAGCACGCCAGGTCAGTTGGGAGGACCTGCCCGACCACTTCGACGACGCGACCTTCGACGTGCTGTTCTGTGTGGGCAACTCGCTCGGTCACGCTGAGGGCGCGGCCGGTCGACTTGCCGCGTTGGCCGCGATGGCACGACTCCTGCGCCCTGGTGGCCGCCTCGTACTCACCTCGCGCAAGTGGGAGGCCGTGCGCGCTCGAGGCTCGCGGCTGGACGTCCGCGATCGAATGGTCCGCCGCAATGGTCGCGACGCGGTCGTCATCTACTACACCCAGATCGCGCGCGACTGGGATCAAGAGCACCACATGGAGATCGCCGTTACACGGGTGGAGCCGGACGGGTCGCTCCGTACCTGCTCGGAGCGGTTGTCATTCTGGCCGTATCGGTACGAGGAACTCGTGTCGCAGTTGCAGAGCGTCGGACTCACCGTAGAGAACACGACGTTCGACCCCGATGGAGCTGGGTACCTGCTGGTCGCTGGAAAGGCGAACAATCAAGCGGGCGCGGACCCCGACGTATCTGCTGCTTCCAACCAGGAGACGTCATCAGCCGCGCCCGACCGACCTGAGATTGTCTGCATCTGCGGCTCTACCCGGTTCGTGGGCGAGATGCGTGCGGC
>JAJPEO010000192.1 GCA_021166815.1 Nocardioides sp. | reverse complement strand
GACCCGCCCCCGCGGATGGCCGAGACCGTGGTGCTGACCGACACGACGTGCGTGTTCCCGTGGTGCACCCACCCCGCCCGCCAGGCCGACCTGGACCACATCACCGCCTACGTCGACCCCGACGAGGGTGGCCCGCCCGGCCAGACCACCCCCGCCAACCTTGCCCCGCTCTGCCGACGACACCACCGCGCCAAGACCAGCGGCGCCTGGTCCTACGAACGCCTCGAACCCGGCACCTACCTCTGGACCGGACCAGGTGTGACCGCGCTGGTCACAACGCAGGGCACCGTCGTCATCCCCTCCGGCTGAACCCTGGTTTCGAGGCTCGTCGCTGGCGCTCCTCACACCTCAACCAGCGAGGTGGCGCGCTCCTCACACCTCAACCAGCGAGAGCCTCCCTCAACCAGCGAGGACCTCGAGGCGCGTTAGCTGGGGATCTTGCGCGCGCGGACGATCCAGCGGGAGTGGTAGACGCCCGCGGAGTCGCGGTCGCCGCAGGTGATGAGCACCAGGCGGGGACGGCCCTGGTCGGTGAACAGCTCGCGTACCTGCTTGCGGCTCAGGCTGCGGACCTTGTAGACGCGGGTGACGCGGAAGCGGGCGGTGCCGACGCGGACGCGGTTGCCGCGGCGCAGTCGGTGGAGGTTGTCGAAGACCCCGTCACCCGCGGCCCACGTGTGGCCGGCGAGCACCGCGCTGCCGGGCCGGCCGGGGAAGACGCCGTAGCGCCAGCGGTAGACGTCGCGGACGCTCGTGCCGACGGCGAGCTCGCCGTTGCGCACGCCCACCGGGATGATGCCGGCGTTGACCCCGAGCTTCGGGATGACCAGGCGGGCGCGGCGGCGGGCCTGCACCAGGTCGACCGACTGCGCCAGCTCGGTCGACTGCGCCAGGTCCACCGACGAGGCGAGCCCGACCGGGCGCGCCTGGGCAGGCGCGACAGGCACCAGCAGGCTGCCCACGACGGCCAGCAGCGCGATCCACCACCGTGCACGCACGGTCCCCACCTCCATGCCGGAGCATCCCCACGGCCCCGACGCATCGAGGCTACCGTCGCCCTCGAGCGTCGTTCCGCCAGAAACCCACAAGATTCAGCCAAGCGCCACGACGAGGGCCGAGGGCGGCTGACCTTGTACCTTGTCCGCATGGATCGCCCCCGAAGTCCCCACCGTTCCCCCTGGTCGCGCTCCGGGGGTGAACGGGCCTGATGGACTCCCAGACCTTCCTCAACGTCGGACTGGTCGTGCTGTTCGTGCTGGTGGGCGGCGTGTTCGCCGCCACCGAGCTCGCGCTGGTGTCCCTGCGCGACAGCCAGCTCACCGCCCTGGAGCGACGCGGTCCCCGGGGCGTCCGCGTCGCCGAGGTCGCCCGCGACCCCAACCGCTTCCTGGCGGCGGTCCAGATCGGTGTCACCGTGGCCGGGTTCCTGTCGGCGGCGTACGGAGGCTCGACGCTCGCGCCCGACGTCGCCCCGTACCTCGAGCGGCTCGGCATGGCCGAGGCCGCCGCCGACACCACTGCGCTGGTGGTGCTGACCCTGGCCATCGCCTACCTCTCGCTGGTCTTCGGCGAGCTCGTCCCCAAGCGACTGGCCCTGCAGAAGGCCGAGGGCGTCTCGCTGGCGGTGGCGCCCGTGCTCGACCGGTTCGCCGTGCTGATGCGACCGGTGATCTGGCTGCTGTCGGTCTCGACCAATGCGGTCGTGCGGCTGCTCGGCGGCGACCCCCACGCCACGAGCGAGCAACTGTCGGAGGAGGAGCTGCGCGAGCTCGTCTCCACGCACGACGACCTCGACGAGCAGGAGCGCGCCATCCTGCGCGACGTCTTCGCGGCGACCGAGAAGACGCTCAAGGAGGTCATGCGACCCCGGCGCGACGTCGTCTTCATGGCCGGCACGATGCGCCTCTCCGAGGCTGCCGCCCAGGTGCGCGAGCTGCCGCACAGCCGCTACCCCGTGACCGGCCGCGACTTCGACGACGTCATCGGGTTCCTGCACGTGCGCGACCTGCTCGGCCGCGAGAACGACAACTCCCGCGTCCGCGACGTCTGCCGCCCGGTGCCGATGCTGCCCGGCACGCGCCACGTGCTGCCGTCGGTCGCGCTGATGCGCGAGGAGGGCACGCACCTGGCGGTCGTCGTCGACGAGTACGGCGGCACCGACGGCATCGTCACCCTCGAGGACCTGGTGGAGGAGCTCGTCGGCGACATCCGCGACGAGTACGACGCCCCCGAGCCGATCGCCTCCCACGCCACCCTGGACGCCGGCCTGTCCATCGAGGACTTCACCGAGGCCACCGGGCTCCCCCTCGCGGACGGCGAGTACGAGACCGTCGCCGGCTACGTCATCGCCCGGCTGGGCCGGATCCCCGACGTGGGCGACACCGTCGACGTGGAGGGCGCGACGATCGAGGTGAGCGCGATCGAGGGCCACCGCGTGCGCGCGGTGACGCTGCACCCCCGCAACGCCGACGGCGAGGACGCGTCGGAGGACGGGGCTGCGCCCCGCCCCGGACAGGGGTGGAGCGGGGCGCCCGACCCGACACCGTAGGCACCGGGTGGTCGGTGGGTGCCGATCACGGCTCGTTCACTCTGCGCCCGGGCCCACCACCCGCGGTACACGACGACCCCACAGGCCGGTAACGATCTCGCGCCGGGCTCGTTGGACGG
>JAJPEO010000160.1 GCA_021166815.1 Nocardioides sp. | reverse complement strand
GACCTTGTCCGAGCTCCACCACTGCCAGAACGCCACCCCGATGCCGGCGATCGCGACGAAGGGGGCGTACGCCACGTCCACGGCGTACATGACGCCCACGACGAGCGCGACGAACAGCCCGGCGAGCAGGAACATCACCGTGGTCATGCGGACGGTGAGGCCGGTGTCCTTGATGAAGCGCGAGGCGGCCATGGGTCGGTGCTCAGTCGGGGATGAGGCCCTCGCCGGTCAACAGCTCGCGCACCTCGTCGATGCTGGCGTCTGCCGGCGGGAGGATCAGGTCCGACTCGTCGAGGGAGTCGGCGTCGTGGTGGGTGCCGTTGGACCGCACCCCGGCCAGCAGACCGGCGAGCGCGGTGCGGAACATCTCCTCGTCGCCGGACTCGATGGTGGCCTCGAGCTGGTTGTCGAGGCCGTTGAGGGCATCGAGGGCGTGGTCGGGGACGTCGTACTGGCCCTCGCCGAGGATGCGGATGATCATGCCGGTCCGCCCTCGCTGATCTCGCGCTGGACCTGCTGCTCCTCGGCGCTCAGCGGCTGGGGGTCCTCGGCGGCCTCGAGCGCCTGCGGCTGGCTGCCGGCCTTGAGGCGGGCCAGCTCGGCCTCGACGTCGCTGTCGGAGCTGAGCCTGTCGAGCTCGCGGGCGATGTCGTCGCCGGCGTTGAGCTGGGAGGCGTCGTCGAGCGCCCCGGAGGCGATGAGCTCGTCGATGGCTCCGGCGCGGGCCTGCATCTGCGCGGTCTTGTCCTCGGCGCGCTGGATGGCCAGCCCCACGTCACCCATCTCCTCGCCGATGCCCGACATCGCCTCGTTGATGCGGGTCTGGGCCTCGGCGGCGGTGTAGGTGGCCTTGATGGTCTCCTTGCGGGTGCGGAAGGCCTCGACCTTGGCCTGCAGGCGCTGCTGGGCCAGGACGAGCTTCTCCTCCTCGCCCTGGAGCTGGGCCTGCTGCTCGCGCAGTGCGGTAATCTGGCTGGTGAGGCCCGACTTGCGGGTCAGCGCCTCACGGGCGAGGTCCTCGCGACCGGCGGAGATGGCCTTCTCGGCCTGGCCCTGGAGCTTGGCGGACTGCTGCTCGAGCTGGTTGACCTGCAGCTCCACGCGCTTGCGGCTGGTGGCCACGTCGGCCACGCCACGGCGCACCTTGGACAGCAGCTCGAGCTGGCGCTGGTAGCTGTAGTCGAGCGTCTCTCGAGGGTCCTCGGCGCGATCGAGGGCCTTGTTGGCCTTGGAGCGGAAGATCAAGCTGATGCGCTTCATGAGACTCATCGGGGTGAAGACCCTCTCTTGTTCATGCCGATTGGTCCCGTCAGCCTAGCGTCATGGCCCACGGCGATAGGCTGGGTTGACATCCGACTCACTCGAAGGCAGCCCGTTGTTCCGTCGCACCAAGAACGAGCCCCCGACCGCCAGCGCCCCCGCGAAGGAGGGCGGCAAGGGACGACCCACGCCCACGCGCAAGGAGGCCGAGGCTGCTGCGCGCGCCCGCGCCCGGACGCCGCGCACCCGCAAGGAGCAGCTCGCCGCACAGCGCGCGGCTCGTGGGGAGTCGTCGTCCAAGGTCCGCGAGGCGATGCGCACGGGCGAGGAGCGCTACCTGCCCGCCCGGGACCGCGGGCCCGTGCGGCGTTTCACCCGTGACTACGTCGACTCCCGGCTGTCCTTCATCGAGCTGATGGTCCCGCTGCTGGTGGTCTCGATGATCCTGGGCTGGTCGGGGTCGCAGGCCGCGGTCGACTTCGGCAACACCGTCCTGTTCGTGACGCTGATGATGATCGTCGTCGACGGCCTGTTCCTGCGCTTCCGCCTGCGCCGTGAGCTGGCCCGCCGCTTCCCCGGCGAGTCCACCAAGGGCACCTACCTCTACGCCCTCATGCGCTCGATGCAGATGAAGTTCATGCGCCTGCCCAAGGCCCAGGTCAAGATCGGCCAGCGCCTCCCGGAGACCTACCGATGAGCCACGACCACTCCGGCCACGACCACGGCCAGGGCCCCACGGCCGACGTGTCCGTCCGCGTGGCGTGGGTCGACGACGCCGATGCCATCGCCGGGGTGCAGGTCCGGGCGTGGCCACACCTGTACGCCGACCTCGTGCCCGCCGAGGCGCTTCCCACCGACCCTGCTCCCCTCGCCCAGCACTGGCGCGAGGCCCTCACCCGCCCCAGCGACGCCCGCAACCGCGTGCTCGTGGCGCTCGAGCGCAACCGGGTGGTGGGGTTCACGCTCACCTCGCCGGCGTCCGACCCCGACTGCGACCCCATCGCCGACGGCGAGCTGGGTGAGATCACCCTCGACCCCGACGAGCGGGGCAAGGGGCACGGCTCGCGCCTGCTCCAGGCCGCGGTCGACACCCTGGCGGCCGACCGGTTCACCCGCGCGGTCACGTGGGTGATCGCCTCCGACGACGCGTCGCGCGGCTTCCTCGACGGCGCCGGCTGGGCACCGGACACCGCCCACCGCGAGCTGGACCTCGACGGAACGGGCCGCACCACGGTCAAGCAGGTGCGCCTGCACACCTCGATCGGTGAATGATTGACCACTTTTCACCCCCATGGGTCCTTGAAATCGACGTGATCCGCGTCACGATGGAGGTCCGGCGACTCGGCCGGTCTTCCCCAAGGGGTCACTTGTGATGTTGGGTCCACTGCCCTACCTGCATCGTCTCCTGCTCGTCTCCATCACCGTCCTCGTCTCCACCGGCATCGGTGCCTGGTTCGGCCTCCTGCCGACGGTGCCCGTCGGGGTCAGCCTGGGCGTGCTCGTCGGGCTCGTCGCCGGCGCCGGCGCGGCCTACCTCCTCATCCACGACTTCCACCACGGCCAGTCCCACCCGGCCCGCGTGCGTCACCGCTGAGGCCCGCGCCCCCAGGAGTCACCGCGGCAGTGGCACGGTCGTAGCCTGACCTGGTGAGCACCGCCGCCCTGTCTCCCGCCGAACGTTCGGTGATCGTCCGCGACGGGATCGCGGTGGGGATCGCCACCGGCATGTACGGCATCGGCTTCGGCGCGATCTCGGTGTCCAGCGGGCTGTCCGTCGCGCAGACCTGCGCCCTGTCGCTGGTGATGTTCACGGGCGCGTCCCAGTTCGCCTTCGTGGGCGTCCTGGGCGCCGGCGGCTCCCTGCTGTCAGCGGGGGCCACGGCCCTGATGCTCGGCACGCGCAACACGCTGTACGGCTTGCGCATGGGTCCCCTGCTCGGGTGGCGCGGCGCCCGCCGTGTCGGTGCCGCGCACCTGCTCATCGACGAGTCGACCGCGATGGGGGTCACCCGCGACTCGGCCGCAGCCGCGCGCGTGGGCTTCCTCTCCACCGGGCTCGCGGTGTTCGTCCTGTGGAACGTCGCCACGCTCGTGGGCGCCCTCGGCGGCCAGGCCTTCGGCGACCCCGAGGCCCTCGGGCTCGACGCGGCCGTCGGAGCCGCGTTCCTCGCACTGCTGTGGCCGCGTCTGCGGGAGGGGCTGAACACCGCGGTCGCGGTCGCCGCGGCGATCGTGGCCCTGGCCCTGGTCCCCTTCGTCTCCCCCGGGATCCCGGTGCTGGCCGCTGCCGGCGTCGCCCTGCTGGCCGGCGTGGTCACCAGGGACGCCGCCGACCCGACCGAGGTGCCCGGCCCCGACGACATCGCGGGGGGTCACCCCTGATGTGGCTCGCGATCGTCCTCGCTGGAGTCGGCTGCTACCTCCTCAAGCTGGCCGGGCTCTCCCTGCCGGCGCGGGTCCTGACCCACCCGCTCGTCGAGCGGGTGGCCGACCTCATCCCCGTGGCGCTGCTCGCGGCACTCGTCGCGGTGCAGACGTGGAGCTCCGCCGACGCCCTCGCCCTCGACGCACGGACGGCGGGCCTGGCCTTCGCCCTGGTCGCGCTGGTGCTGCGCGCGCCCTTCCTGGTCGTGGTGGTCGGCGCCGCCGTCGTCGCCGCCCTCCTGCGTCTCCTCGGCCTGCCCTGAGCGGCGGGCGTTGACCCGAGCAGCGGGGCTCAGTCGAGCGGCAGGAAGTGCTCGAGCCCGACGGTGAGGCCGGGATGCTGGGCGATGGCGCGCAGACCGGTCAGGACGCCGGGCGTGAAGGACGCCCGGTCGAGGCTGTCGTGACGGATGGTCAGCGTCTCCCCCAGCCCGCCGAGCACGACCTCCTGGTGGGCCACCAGGCCGCGTACACGCAGGCCGTGGACACGGACCCCGTCGACGTCGGCACCGCGTGCCCCGTCGAGAGAGGTGCTGGTGGCGTCCGGCATCGGGCCGCACCCTGCCTCGCGGCGCGCGGCGGCGATGAGCTCGGCCGTGCGACGCGCGGTGCCCGAGGGCGCGTCCGCCTTGTCGGGGTGGTGGAGCTCGACCACCTCGACCGACTCGAAGAACGGCGCAGCCTGGGCGGCGAACCGCATCATCAAGATGGCGCCGATGGAGAAGTTGGGGGCGATCAGCACGCCCGTGCCGCTCGATGCGGCCAGCCACTCACGCAGCTGCTCGAGCCGGGCCTCGTCGAAGCCCGTGGTGCCGACGACGGCATGGATGCCGTGCTCGATGCAGTAGCGCAGGTTGTCCATCACCACGTCGGGATGGGTGAAGTCGACGACCGCCTCGGCGCCCTGGCGCACGAGCTCCTCGATGTCGTCGCCCGCGTCCACCGCCGCCACCAGCTCGATGTCGTCCGCAGCCTCCACCGCGCGGCACACCTCGGAGCCCACCTTGCCTCGCGCACCCAGCACGCCAACCCGCATCGTCGTCACGGCTCAAACCTAGCGCCGCGGGCCGTCAGGGGGTGGCGGTGGCTGACTCGTGACCCCCGTTCTGGCAATCTTGGGCCCATGCCGCCCTCGAACATCCCCCCGCGCATCAAGTGGGCCGTGGACCTGATGGACGTCCAGCCGTCCGACCAGGTCCTCGAGATCGGATGCGGCCCGGGCGCCGGGGCCGAGGCCATCTGCGCCCGGCTGGAGACCGGGAAGCTGTTCGCGATCGACCGCTCGGAGTCCGGCGTCGACCGCACCAAGCGCCGCAACCAGAAGCACGTCGACGCCGGCCGTCTGGTCGTGCGCCAGATCGACCTCGCGACCCTGCGCGTGCCGGTCAAGCGCCTCAACAAGGTCTTCGCCTTCAACGTCAACCTGTTCTGGGTACGCGACTGCACCGACGAGGTGGCGCTGCTCCACGAGCGTGTCGTGCCCGGCGGCGCGGTCTACCTCTTCTACGAGGCCAACCGCCCCGAGCTGGTGCCCAACATCGTGAAGAAGGCCTCCGAGAACCTGATGCGCTCGGGCTTCCGCGTCAGCGTGGTGGAGCAGAAGGCGCCCCCCGTCATCGGCCTCATCGCCAAGCGCTGAGGCAGGCGCCGCGTTCCCTCAGGACTGCGGCCCCACCATCGCCACGACCTCGGGCTGGCTGAAGAGCTCACGAGCCAGGTCGCGTACGTCGTCCAGGGTGACCGCGTCGATGCGACCGAGGACCTCGTCGATGGTGAGCAGCTCGCCGGTGACGAGCTCGGCCTTGCCCAGGCGCGACATGCGCGACCCGGAGTCCTCCAGGCCCAGCACGAGGCTGCCCTTGAGCTGGCCCTTGCCGCGCTCCAGCTCCTCCTCGGAGATGCCCTCCGCGGCCACCTTGGCGAGCTCGCCGCGCACCGTCTCCAGCACCGCGTCGAGCTTGGCGGGCAGGCAACCGACGAACACGCCCACCAGACCGGCGTCGCGGTGGTGGCTGGCGAAGGAGTAGACGGAGTACGCCAGGCCCCGGCGCTCGCGAACCTCCTGGAACAGGCGGCTGGAGGTGCCGCCGCCGAGGGCGGTGTTGAGCACGCCCAGGGCATAGCGTCGATCGTCGCTGCGGGTGATGCCCTTGACGCCGAGCACGACGTTGACCTGCTCGAGCTGACGAGCGATCCGGCTCTCCCCCGCCTTGACCGCACGCGCCTTGGCGACCTGCTCCGGAGCCTCGGGGAGTCCGGGGCCGTCCAGGAACCGCTGGCGGGAGAACGCCTTGCGCACCATCCGGACCACCGCGGTGTGGTCGAGGTTGCCCGCGACGGCGACGACCATGTTGTCGGGGCGGTAGTGGCGCTTGTAGAAGCGCCAGATCTGCGCGCGGGTCATCGCGGTGATGGAGTCGTGCGTGCCCGCGATCGGACGGCCCAGCGGGGAGTCGCCCCAGGCCTGCTCCGTGAACAGGTTGTGGACCACGTCGTCGGGGTCGTCGTCGTGCATCGCGATCTCGTCGAGGATCACGTCGCGCTCGGCCTCGACGTCCTCGGGCGTGATCAGCGAGGACGTGATCATGTCGCCGAGGACGTCGACGGCCATCGCGAGGTCCTCGTCGAGGACCCGGGCGTGGAAGACGGTGTACTCCTTGGCGGTGAAGGCGTTGAACTCCCCGCCCACAGCGTCCAGCTCGACGGAGATGTCCAGTGCGCTGCGCTCGCCGGTGCCCTTGAACAGCAGGTGCTCGAGGAAGTGCGAGCA
>JAJPEO010000096.1 GCA_021166815.1 Nocardioides sp. | reverse complement strand
CGGCGGATCGGGACAGGCGTCGTACGCCGGCTCTCGGCTCCCGGCGCGCGGGAGCGCTACGCGTTCAACGTCGAGATGATGTCGGGCCGCGAGGACCTCGACCTCGGCCTGACGCCGGACGTGCCGGGCACGCCGGGACTGCTGCCGCTCGACATCGAACGGGTCGGCCGGGTGGTCGGCTTCCTCGGCGTGGAGTCCACCACCGACCTCGCCGTGCGCGTGCTCACCGGCCGCCCGGCCTCGCTCGCCTGAGAGCCCTATGTCAAGCAGCCTCCGGAAGTAGGGTGCTGAGCCGGCCGTGTAGCTCGGGGTTGTAGGGCACTTGGTCGTGCCAGCAGCGCCACAGGATCCTGGTCCAGCCTTGGGCCAGGATCCGTGCTGCATGGGGGTGGCGGCATCCGCGGGCGCGGGCCCTGTCGTAGGTGTCGCGTGCCCAGGCGTTGGCGCGGGGGGTGTCCTGGGCCCAGTCGACCAGTGCTGCCCGGAGTTGCTTGTTGCAGCCGCGTCGGTAGGCGACGTGGAGGTGCTTCCCCGACTGCCTCGTCGAGGGCGCGACACCGGCTGCCGCTGCGAGTGCGGCGGGGTCGGGGAACCTGGCGCGGCAGTCGCCGATCTCGGCCAGCAGCGTGGCTGCGCGCACGACGCCGGTGCGCGGGAGGGACTGGAAGATCGGGCCGTCGGGGTGGGCCAGCAGGGCTTCCTTGATCCGGGCCTCGAGCTGTTCCTGCTCGTGCCGCAAGGTAGCGAGCAGGTCGACGAGGATCAGCACGATGACCTCGCCGGCTTCAGCGGCTGCTCCGGTGACGCGTCCGGTGGCGGCTTCGCGCAGGTGGCCGACCAGGCGGGCCGGCGTGTGCCGGCCGCAGTAGGCGTTGGCCCTGAGCCAGTGCGCCATCCGCAGTTCGCTCAGCCAGGCGGCCTTGGCTTCGCTGGGGAACCTGCGCAGGAACGCCAGGCTGATGCCGATGTCTAGCTGGCTGAACAGCCCGATCGCGCCGGGGAAGTTGTGCTGCAACACCGCGAGCAGCTGGTTGTGCACCGCGATCCGGTGGTCGATCAGGTCGTGCCGTGCCCGCACCAGCATCCGCAGCGCGAGCGTCTCCTGGCTGTCGGGCTGCACGACCGCCCACCGGCCAGCATCGGTGCGTAACGCGTCGGCCAGCACGAAGGCATCGAACCGGTCGTCCTTGTTTCCCGCTGACCCGTAGCGGGCACGCAGCGACTTCACCTGCCGGGCGCTGATGACGACGACCTCGAAACCGTCCCGGATGAGGTGCTCGACGACGGGTCCGTCGCCGCGCTCGATCGCCACCCGCTCGACACCGTAACGGCGCAGCAGCGTGGTGATCTTCGCCAGCCCCGGTCGCGTGTGCGGCACGGTGGCCTCTTCGGTGCGCTGCCCGTCGGCGTCGACGATGCACAGCGCGTGGTGCTGCCAGGACCAGTCGATCCCGGCGAAGGTGGGCGTAGCCTGCATGAGAGTGCTCCTTCCGTTAGCCCACGGATTCAGCACTCCGGTCCGGGACGTGACGGTCGGTCGCTCACTGAGGCGCTCCGGGACCCTGCCAGGTCCTTGGCGCATAGCCCTATGGCCGATCTGCACGTCCCGGGCCACCAGGCCCTGCAACTCTCAGGCAGGTCATCGCCGTAGCGTGACTGGCTCAGCTCGGCAGTGACCCGATGGACCCGGGGTGCAGACAAGAGGCCTACTCCTGTCTGCCCCTAACGTCCACCAGTGAGCGGGCTCAGCCCAGCAGGGCCTCCACGGCCTCGGCGAACACGGAGGTGTGGGCGTCGACGTCGGCCTGGGTGTGGGACTGGGAGAACAGGCTCATGTTGTGGAAGGGCGCGAGCAGCACGCCGCGGTTGACCGTCCACAGGTGCATGAACGCGTCCAGCTCCTCGTCCACCGCAGCGGCTGCCTCGGCGCCGGTGTGCGGGGGCGGGCAGAACCAGTACTCCGCGCGGCACCCGAGCCGCTGCACGTGCCAGGGTAGGTCGTGCTCGGCGATGACGGCCGAGACGCCGTCGGTGAAGCTCTCCGCGAGTGGGATCGCCACGTCGAAGTCCTCCTGGCGCAGCGCCGTGGACAAGGTGGCGCGCACGGCCGCCATGGCGAGCGCGCTGCCCGTCAGGGTGCCGCCCACCCCGGCCACGTCGATCTCGTGGCCGAGCATCGGCTTCGACAGCCGCTCGGCGACGTCGTCGGTCATGCCGTACGCGGCGACGGGGATGCCGCCGCCGATCGGCTTGCCCATCACCACGAAGTCGGGCTCCAGCCCCCACGCGGCGGTGGCGCCGCCGGGCCCGGCGCAGATGGTGTGGGTCTCGTCGTTGACCAGCAGGACGCCGTGGCGGCGCGTCACCTCGCGCACCGCCTCCAGGTAGCCCGGCACGGGCAGCACGATGCCGATGTTGGTCAGCGCCGGCTCCATGAGCAGGCAGGCGACGTCGCCCTCGGCGAGGCGCCGGTCGAGGGCGTCGATGTCGTTGACCGGCACGACCGCGGTCGTCAGGGCCACGTCGACCTGGGGACCCAGGGCACCCGGTCGGGGGACGACCCGGTCGCCGGCCCGGCCGTGCTCGAGCACGGCGAGGGTCTCGTCGACCGTGCCGTGGTAGCACCAGTCCAT
>JAJPEO010000092.1 GCA_021166815.1 Nocardioides sp. | reverse complement strand
GTGGGTCAGCACGAAGACCGGCGCGTAGTACGGCGGCTCGGGGCCCCACCAGCCGGTCCACTCCTCGTCCCAGTCACCCCGGATCGGACCGAACATGTTCCGACCCATCACGTACGCGCCCCGCGGGCGCATGAGCCACGTGTTGGCAGTCGCGTCGGCCTCAGTGGCCCGCGGGTCGCCGATGTGCCAGCCGTGGAGCTCAGGTCCGCGCCTGCCCAGCGGGTGCTCCCGTCAGGCCAGGGGCCAGCAGATGTCGGTGCGCCAGGTGCTCGGATCCGGCTCGGCGCCCGGGTCGCTGAGGTAGGACTCCCACATGCACTCGGCGAGATCGAGGTTCTCGGACTCTGCCCAGGACATCAGCTCCTCGTAGGTCGCGCCGAGCGCCTCGTAGGAGCCGACGTGCGTGGCGAGCACCGCCCGCCCGCCCGGGAGCTCGAACGGCTCGACGTCACCATCGGCCGTGACGTCTGCCGACACGGGGAAGCCGACGACGACGGCGACCGTGTCGCGAGGCATCCGCGGGTAGAACCCGAAGGGTGGGCCGACGACCTGGAATCCCTGCGCGGCGACGGCCTGCATGACCGCATGGAAGCCACGGTCGAAGACGGTCCGCAGCTCGGCCATGGGCACCTCGGCCTTCACCACTGCTGCTCGCTGCGGCTGGACCGTGTCCACCCTGAAGTCGACCATGGCCTTCTCCTGTCTGCCTGACTACGTCACCGGATCGGCGACCCAGTGCATCGGATCTCCCCAGCCCAGGTCGGAGACACCGGCGGCGTCCAAGGCCAGCGCCACCAGTGTGCGCCGGTGGGCGGCGAATGTCAGCACGTGAGCGATCATGCCGCCGTACGTGAACACCTCCGGCGGGTCGCACACGGCATCGACGAACGTGTCGTCGAGCCGGCCCTGCTCAGCGGTGTCACGGACGTGCCGCAAGAAGACCGGCCCCTCCTCGGCCAGCCGGTGGCGCAGGGAGAGGACGCTCTCGCCGTCCTCCACGGCCCAGTCGTAGTCGCGGCCGCCCATCGCCGCGTTCCACATGCCCATCTGCCCCACCAGTCGCGACAGCAGCGAACGGATGGTCTGCCGGTCCTCGTCGACCGACAGCTCGATCGGGGCGTCGAGGGCATCGTCGGTGAGGCGGGAGGCACGTTCGATCATCTCGCCGACGAGCCAGACGTGGTGCTCGACCATCCTGGTCAGGAGGTCCATGGTGGTCACCTTCTCTGCTGCGGGCAGCCGGAGGCTGCCGGGTGGCTGGAAGTGGATGTCGTTGGGTGCGTCGATCCGCACGCGCGAAGGCCGCTTGCGGAAGGCACTCGGGGTGGCGCCGTAGGCTCGGGTGAAGGCGCGGGTGAACGCCTCGTGGGAGCTGTATCCGGCCTCGGTCGCGACCTCGAGGATGGTCCTCCGGGAGCCGAGCAGGTGGTACGCCGCTCGCTCGAGCCGGATGCGACGACGGAAGGCCGCTGGTGGCTCGCCGCCGACGGAGGACACGATCCTGTCGAGGTGGAAGCGGGACAGGTGCACGCGGGCCGCGACGTCGGCCCCGGTCGCCTCGTGGTCGTCGAGCCCCGACACGAGGACGTCCAGGAACTCGGTGAAGTGGTCCACGGGCGTGCCCATGCAGCCATCTTGACCGGTTCCGGACCCGGTGCGCTTGATCGGGCTTGCGCACTTTCGACGGCGGCGGCGAGCGGCGTCGGGCTCAGGCAGGTACGCCCAGCTCGTCGTCGACGAGGACCGGGCGGCAGGCACGCAGCCCCGCCCAGGTGAAGGGCACCGCGGTCGCGGCCAGCAGGACGAGCACCCACGTCCACCCGCCGGTGGCCTCGTGGAGGAGTCCGACCAGGACTGGCCCGGCGGCAGCCACGAGGTAGCCGATCGGCTGCACGAAGCCGGACAGCTGAGCGGTCACCTGGGGGTGCCGCGTGCGCGCCGGCAGGAGGGCGAGGACCAGTGGGAACGCGTACCCGGCGACGCCGAGCATCAGTGCCCACAACCACGGGACCGTCGCGGGAGCCAGCACCAGGCCCACGTACCCCGCGACCAGCAGGACGCCGAAGGCGACGACGTACGGCGAGAGCGAACGTGCGCGCACGATCAACGTGGGCATCAGCAACCCGCCGACGATGCCGGTGGCGGCGAGCAACGCCTGGAGCGATCCCGCGTAGGCAGCGGAGAGCCCGGCGTCGCGGTAGATCTGCGGCAGCCAGCCCATCTGGATGTAGGCGTGCATCGACTGGAGACCGAAGAGCGCGGTCATCGCGACCGCCGTCGGCGAGCCGGCCATCCGTCCCGTGGGCGCGGTGGCGGGGTCACGGTGGTCGTCGGGGTTGCGCCGCTCGTGGAACGCCAGCCAGCCCCACACCGGCAGTGCCAGGAGCACGAGCAGGGCCCACGAGCCGAGCGCTCGCTCGACGCCGAGGGAGGCCGTCAGGGGAGCGGTCAGCAGCGAGCCCAGCGTCCCGCCCATGATCAGGCCGGTGCCGTACAACGTGGCGAGCGTGACCTGGCGGTTGCCGCCGTGCCGCTTGATCCATGCGGGCACGAGCACGTTGCCGAGAGCCATCCCCGCCAGTGCCACGGTGCTGAACAGCAGGAAGATCGACGCGGAGACCGTCGTCGCACGCAGCAGCAGGCCCGCCGCTGCCGCGAGGAGGCCGACCATGATCCCGGCCGTGATGCCGAGCCGTCGCGCGAGGTCCACGGCCAGTGCGCCGGCGAGCGCGAAGCACAGGCCGGGCAGACCCGTCAGCACCCCGGCGAGGCCGCCGCCCATGCCCAGCCACGTACGGAGCTCCTCCAGCACCGGCCCCACCGAGGAGGCGCCCGGGCGGAGGTTGACCGACACGAGTCCGACGGCGACCAGCGCGATCCCACTGCTCACGGCGAAGCGGTTGGGCACGGAGGTCGTCACGGCCTGAGCCTAGGTGGAGTGCTGTCGTGCCCCAGCGCCGGCGGGGGCTGGGGCTACCAGCGGTTGTGCACGTCCTCGGCCCAGCCCACGAGGCCGTCCACCGTGAGCCGGCCCCGCCCCTCCACGGAGACCGTGCCCGCCCACGTGCCGAAGCACTGGTGGGTGCGGGAGCTGAAGACCTTGAGGTCGGTCACCGACCGCTTGAGGTGGAAGGGCGTGAAGGTGAGGTCCAGGGCGGCCCCGTGCACCCGCCAGGGCGCCATCCAGTCCTCCGGGTCGTAGTCCCAGACCAGCTCCTCGCTCACCTTGGTGAGCCGTCCGTCCACGACGACGGCGTTCTCGACCGACCCGGTCCCGTCGGTCCACCTGCCACCGACCTGGATGCCGACCACGGACGACCCGACCCGACCGGAGCCGGCTCCCCAGTTCCACCGCACGTCGTAGGGCCAGCGTCCCCGCCCGTGGTCGAGCGTCGCCCAGGAGTCCCCGACCGGCAGGGCGTGCTCGGTGCCGTCGACGACGATCCTGCCCTCAGCGGGCCGCGCGACGTCCTTGACGGTGTACTGGAACTGCCGCTCGCTCCACGGCACCACGACGCCGAGGCACTCGTGTCCCTCCGGGCGTACGGCCAGGACGTCGACCTCGACCCGGGGGCCGCGCGCCCGCAGTCGAGTGCCGCCCGGCACCTCGTCGATGTCGATGGTGAGCCTGCGGGTCCGGGTCCGGACCGGTCCCGCACCGAGGGTGCCCGGCAGCTCGACAGAGCCACCGAGGACGCCGATGGCGTCCGTGGAGATCGCCTCCCCGGTCGCGCGGTCCAGCAGCCAGAGCCCGTGCACGGCTGCGTAGTCGATGTCGGAGGTGACGATCGCGACGATGTGGGTGGGCGTGGTCACCGCCCAGTACTCCCACCGCTTGTTCCTGCCACGCCCGAACCTGCCGCGACCGATGCCGTCGGTGGTGACCAGGGGAGTGCGGGTCCAGCCCACCGCCTCGGGATTGAGGCGGCCGTCCGGCCGGGTGAGCGCGACGGCCTGGGTGATCTCGCGCTCGTCGACCGCCCTGTCCTGCCCCGGCCCGCCGGCCGAACGGGAGAACTCTCCGCGCAGCTCGTCCATCGTCTTCCTCACTTCCTCCGGGGGCATCTTCATCACCCTCCGGTCGTACGTCACGAGGCCGTTGGTCTCCTGCTGGACGTCGCTGAGCTGGGTGTAGACGAACCCCGCGAGCCCGCGTCGGATCGCGGGCGCGACCTGCTCGACGTGCAGTCGCCGGAAGGCCCGGGCGAAGTCCGCCTGGCGAGGGATCTTCCGGTACCCGAACTCCTTGGTGCTCCAGGTGTGCCCGGGCACCCGGTGGGAGTAGCCGCCGTACTCGGAGAGGACGGTGGCGCGGGGGTCGCGCTCGTCGCGTCGGGAGAGGCGGTAGGACCGGAAGTAGACGTGCCGACTGGCCACGTCGCCGGCGCCCTGGTCGTGCCAGCCGCTGGCGTGGTCGACCGTCCGGCTGTCGTCGAGGTCGGCGACGCGGGCCGCCACGGCGGCCGCGTCGAACTGTCCCCACCCCTCGTTGAACGGCACCCAGACGGCGAGCGAGGGAACCGAACGCAGGAGCCGTACGGTCTCGTCGACCTCGGCGAGGAACTCCTCGCGGCCCTCGCGGTCCTGGCGCCCGAACAGGGCGTGCCGGGAGTCGTCGAGGCGCAGCGGCGTGACGGCCGGGGCCTGGACGACGAACGGACGGTAGGGGCGGCCACCGTTGACGAGGTCCTGCCAGACGAGCATGCCCAGCCGGTCGCAGTGGTGGTACCACCGCAGGGGCTCGACCTTGATGTGCTTGCGCAGCATCGTGAAGCCCATGTCCCGCGCCATCTCGACGTCGCGAGCCAGGGCCTCGTCGCTCGGAGCGGTGTAGAGCCCGTCGGGCCAGTAGCCCTGGTCGAGCAGGCCCGCGTGCAGGTACGGCTCCCCGTTGAGCAGCAGCCGCGTGTGACCAGCCGCGTCACGGCCGGTGCCGAACGAGCGCATGCCGACGTAGCTCCGCACCTCGTCATCGCCACAGGTGACGACGACGTCGTGGAGGAACGGGTCCTCGGGCGACCAGCGACGTACCGGCGCCGGCAGGGTGATCAGCGAGGGCACCCCCGCGACCACCGCACGACGCGCGACCTCGCGACCCTCCGCCAGGACCACCACCAGGGCCTCGCCCGGCTGGTGCGCGCCCGTGACACCCACCGTCACCTCGACCTGGTCGTCGGCCAGGTGCGGGGTGAGCACGACTTGCTCGATCCACGCAGCCGGCACGAGCTCGAGCCACACGGTCTGCCAGATCCCGGACTGCGCGGAGTACCAGATGCCCCCGGGCTCGAGGCTCTGCTTCCCGCGAGCGTGCCAGGAGCCGTCGGTCACGTCCGTGACACGGACGACGACCTCGGCGGTCTCGCCCGTCACCGCGTCGGTGACGTCGAGCGTGAACGGCAGGTAGCCGCCCACGTGCCCGCCGACGGGGTGGCTGTCGACCCACACCCGGCACGTCTGGTCGACGGCACCGAAGTGCAACAGCACACGCCACCGGTCAGGTCGCTCGCCGACCCGGATGACGCGGCCGTACCACAGGGCCTGACCGGGAAGGAGGGTCCGCCCCACGCCCGACAGCGGCGCCTCGGGAGAGAAGGGGACGACGATCCGTCCGTCCCAGTCCATCGGCG
>JAJPEO010000042.1 GCA_021166815.1 Nocardioides sp. | reverse complement strand
CGTGGTCTACCGCCTGATCAGCACCCTCGAGCAGCACAGCCTCGTGCGCCGTGACACCCGTGGACGCCTCTTCGTCGGCCTGGGCGTGCTGCACCTCGCCAGCGCCGTCCAGCCCCTCGTGCGCGACCTCGCCGTCCCGGTGCTGCGCTCGCTGGCCGAGGCCATCGGGTCCACGGCCCACCTCACCGTCGCCGACGGTGACGAGGCGCTGGCCCTGGCCGTCGTCGAGCCGACCTGGACCGACTACCACGTGGCCTACCGGGTCGGCTCCCGCCATCCGCTGTCCCAGGGCGCGGCAGGCAAGGCGATCGGCCTGACCGATCCCGTGGGCCCGGCGTACGCCGTCACCAGCGGCGAGCTGCAGAGCGGGGCCCGGGGCCTGGCGGCGCCGGTGCGGGGGGTCGACGGCCTGCGCGCGAGCGTGGGCATCGTGACCCTCGACGGCAGCATCGACGAGCAGGTCGTGGCGCCCCGCGTCATCGCCGCGGCCGAGCAGGTGGCCCGGGCCCTGCGGTGAGCCCGCGGAGCACGCCGGGGGTGAGACCTCGGCGTCGAGCTCAGGAAGAACCCGCCGCCGCGCGCGCGAGGGGCAGCACCCGGTGCGGGATCTGGGTGGCCAGGGCGATGACGGTCGTGGAGCGCTCGATCCCGGGATCGGCGAGGACCTGGTCGATCACGCGTTGGAGGTCGGCGTTCGACCGCGCCACGACCCGCGCCCACATGTCGCCGGCGCCCGTGATCGTGTAGGCCTCCAGCACCTCGGGGATGCCGGAGAGATGGTCGGCGACGGCGTCGTGGCCCGAGCCCTGGCGGATCTCGAGGGTCAGGAAGGCGGTCACCGGGAAGCCCACCGCCTCGGGGGAGACCTCCGGGCCCCAGCCGATGATGACCCCCCTGGCGCTGAGCTTGTCCAGCCGGGCCTGCACCGTCCCGCGCGCGATGCCGAGTCGACGGGACGCCTCGAGCACGCCGATGCGCGGCTCGCTGGCGAAGAGGTCGAGCAACCTGATGTCGATGTCGTCCACGTCACCCCTCTCGACTGGACAATCTGCCCAGCGCTTCGACCTACTGTTGCACACCTTGTCGTCCGGTCGACAGGGTTGCGTCATGACTGACACGACTCTCGGTTCTGCTGCCGTGCCCGCGTCCGGGTCCACCCTCACCGTGCTGACCCACGAGGAGGAGCAGGCGGGCCTGAGCCTGGACCAGCTCAAGCAGCTGGTCGGCCTCGTCGAGTACGACGCCTCCAACGACCCGTTCCCGGTCGTCGCCCAGGACGCCGTGTGCTTCGTCGTGGGCAACGCGACCCAGACGGCGAGCTTCTACCAGCTCGCCCTCGGCATGGACCTCGTCGCCTACCGCGGTCCCGAGACCGGTCACCGCGAGTCCAAGTCCTACGTGCTCAAGTCCGGCAGCGCCCGCTTCGTCTTCACCGGAGGCGTCACCCCCGACAGCCCCGTCCTCGACCACCACCGCAAGCACGGCGACGGCGTCGTCGACCTCGCGATCGAGGTCACCGACGTGGACAAGTGCATCGAGCACGCCCGCTCACAGGGCGCCACCGTCCTCGTCGAGCCCCACGACGAGTCCGACGAGCACGGCACCGTACGGCTCGCCGCCATCGCGACCTACGGCGAGACCCGCCACACCCTGGTGGACCGCAGCCGGTACGACGGCCCCTACCTCCCGGGCTACGTCGCTCGTGGCACCACGGTCGCGCGCCGCGAGGGCCACCCCAAGCGGCTGTTCCAGGCGATCGACCACTGCGTCGGCAACGTCGAGCTGGGCCGCATGGACGAGTGGGTGACGTTCTACAACAAGGTCCTCGGCTTCACGAACATGGCCGAGTTCATCGGCGACGACATCGCCACCGACTACTCCGCGCTGATGTCCAAGGTCGTCGCCAGCGGCAACCACCGGGTGAAGTTCCCGCTCAACGAGCCGGCGATCGCCCAGAAGAAGTCGCAGATCGACGAGTACCTCGAGTTCTACGACGGCGCCGGCTGCCAGCACATCGCGCTGGCCACCAACGACATCCTGCGGACCGTCGACATCCTGCGCGACAACGGCATCGAGTTCCTCGACACCCCGGACTCCTACTACGACGACCCCGAGCTGCGCGCGCGTATCGGCGAGGTGCGGGTCCCCATCGAGGAGCTGAAGAAGCGGCGCATCCTGGTCGACCGCGACGAGGACGGCTACCTGCTCCAGATCTTCACCAAGCCGATGGGCGACCGGCCCACGGTGTTCTACGAGTTCATCGAGCGCCACGGCTCGCTGGGCTTCGGCAAGGGCAACTTCAAGGCCCTGTTCGAGGCGATCGAGCGCGAGCAGGAGGCTCGCGGCAACCTCTGAGTACGCGGGCGGTGCACCCCGCGGCGCCGGATCGGCACGATGGGCCGCATGAGTCGTCGTCGTCGCTTGGTCACGGGCATCGTTGCCGCCGTCGTCCTCACGCCGCTCGTGGCCGGGGGCGTCTTCCTCCTGTGGCTGTGGGTCGGCATGTCAGGAGGCCTCGACGACGCCTTCCGCTTCGACCGTCCGCAGGCCGGCGACCCAGAGGTGGTGGCCGCGCAGGAGGCGGCCTCGGGGCCGTTCCGGGAAGGCGTGCGCCACGACACCGAGCGGGTCGTCCTCCCCGCAGTCAGTGGCTCAGCGCTGCTGGGGAGCGCCGAGCTGCCGCCCGACTGCACCGAGGGGCAGCACAACTGGAAGCGGGACGACGACTTCGACCTGGTCTGCGACCTGCCGGTGATCGAGGTGGTGTCGGTGCCCGGGAAGGCTGGGTTCCGCGACGACATGGTCCGGCTCGACGTGGCCCTGAGGGCGCAGGGCTGGGCAGCGCAGGAGTCCTTCGGCATGGACCGGGTGCTCACCGGCTACTGGGACGAGCTCGCCGAGCCCGGTGCAGCCACCGCGGCGGGCTCCTACTCCATGGACGACCTGCCCGGCACCAGCTACTCCCGTCAGGTCGACGGTCGCGCGCACACGGTGTCGATCGACTGGGCCGAGCAGGGCTCCGACGAGCACGCGCTCGGCTACGGCCTCGACGGCGTGAGGTTCCGTACGCCCTCCCGCGGCGACCTGGCCCCCCGGGCGCTGCTGCGGGAGGTCCCGGCCGAGGGCTATGCCGTGGTCCTCACCCAC
>JAJPEO010000005.1 GCA_021166815.1 Nocardioides sp. | reverse complement strand
AAGCGAAAACCCGACTTCCGCGGCGCCCGCCGCCGGAAGTCCTGACGAGAGACGCTGTCGTGACATTCCGCTATTACCGAGACCTCAAGCCCACTTTCGAGGACCGCAGTCAGTGGGCGCTGCCGACGGTCCTGCGCCACCATGCGGCCGAGCGCCCCGACTCGGTGTGGCTCGACGCGCCGGAGGAGCAGGCCACCTGGACGTTCGTCGAGATGCTCGGCTCGGCCGAGCGTGTGGGCCGCAACCTCCTCGCGGCGGGGGCCGTCCAGGGCGATCGCGTCGTCATCGTCGCGGGCAACTCCTCGCGCTTCATCCGCAGCTGGGTCGGCTCTGCGGTGGCGGGACTCGTCGAGGTGCCGATCAACACGGCGTACGAGCACGACTTCCTTGCCCACCAAGTGCGGACCGTGGAGGCGAAGCTCGCGGTCGTCGACGACGTCTTCGCCCAGCGCTTCGTGGACGTCCGAGACGCCGCCCGGGACATCACGAAATTCTGGGTTATCGACACCGGTGAGCAGGACAAGGCGATCCGGATCCTACGGGAGGCCGGCTGGGAAGCGGCCCCGTGGGACGAGCTGGAGGAGGAGGGGACGGGCGACCTCCCCGAGGTCCACCCCCAGGACCTCGCCTCGGTCCTCTTCACCTCCGGCACCACCGGGCCGTCGAAGGGCGTCGCGATGCCGCACGCCCAGATGTACTTCTTCGCCGACGAGTGCGTCTCGCTTGTACGCCTCACCCCCGAGGACGCATGGATGGCGGTCACGCCGCTCTTCCATGGCAACGCCCAGTTCATGGCCGCCTACCCGACTCTGGTCGCCGGTGCCCGCTTCGTCGTACGCAGCCGATTCTCGGCCAGCCGTTGGGTCGACCAGCTGCGCGAGAGCCGGGTGACCGTCACCAACTTCATCGGCGTGATGATGGACTTCATCTGGAAGCAGGACCGCCGCGAGGACGACGCCGACAACCCCTTGCGGGTCGTCTTCGCCGCCCCCACCGCCGCGTCCCTCGTCCAGCCCATGAAGGAGCGGTACGGCATCGAGGCCTTCGTGGAGGTCTTCGGCCTCACCGAGACGTCCGCGCCGATCATCAGCCCCTACGGCGAGGACCGTCCCGCGGGCGCTGCAGGGCTGGCGGCGGACGACTTCTTCGACGTCAGGCTGGTCAACCCGGACAATGACGAGGAGGTCGCCGTCGGCGAGATCGGTGAGCTGGTGATCCGGCCGAAGGTCCCGTTCATCTGCTCGAACGGCTACTTCAACATGCCGGACAAGACCGTCGAGGCGTGGCGCAACCTGTGGTTCCACACCGGTGACGCGCTGCGTCGCGACGAGGACGGCTGGTTCTACTTCGTCGACCGCTTCAAGGACGCGCTGCGGCGCCGTGGCGAGAACATCTCCTCGTACGAGATCGAGACCTCGATCCTCAGCCACCCGGCCGTCCTGGAGTGCGCGGTCATCGCGGTGCCCGCGTCGACCGAGGCCGGCGAGGACGAGGTGATGGCGTACGTCATCACCCACGGTGAGGCCACTGCCGAGGAGCTGTGGGCGCACTGCGACGGCCGCATCCCGTCGTTCGCCGTGCCGCGGTTCCTGCGCTTCGTCGACGAGATGCCCAAGACCCCGTCGCAGCGGGTGCAGAAAGCCAAGCTGCGCGAGCTCGGCGTCACCCCCGACACCCACGACCGCACGCCTGACAACCGCTGAGGAGCCGACGTGCACCCGTATCGTTCGATCCTCTTCGTCCCCGCGCACAAGCCCCAGTGGGCGCGGAAGGCCCTAACCGCCGGCGCCGACTGCATCGTCATCGACCTCGAGGACTCCGTGCCCGCCGACCTGAAGGAGGCGGCTCGCCGGACTGCTCGCGAGACGTTACGTGAGCTGCGTGCGGCGGCTCCGCACTTGGGCCTGTTCGTGCGCCCCAATGCGCTCGACACACGCATGGCCGGCACCGACCTGGAGGTGGTGGTCGGCCCGGAACTGACCGGTGTATTCGCCCCCAAGATCAAGGACGCCACCGACGTGCTCCGGTGGGAGACGCTGATCGACTGGTTCGAGGCGCGTAACGGTGGCTCGCAACTGGAGATGATCGTGCCCGTCGAGATGGTCGACGCGATCACCAACTGCTACGAGATCGCCGGGGCCTCGCCCCGTATCGGGGCCATGATCGGCCCCACGTCCGAGCACGCGGACATCGCGCGCGCCGTGGGCTATCGCCAGTCGCGCGAGGGCTCCGAGACGCTCTACCTCCGCAGCCGGATCCTGCTGGCGTGCCGGCAGTACGGCCTCCACGCCATCACCGGGCTCTGGGAGGACCTGGGCGACCTTGAGGGCCTGCGCCAGTTCTGCGACTACGGCCTGCAGCTCGGCTTCCGCGGGCAGATCGTCATCCACCCCTCGCACGTCGAGGTGGTCAACGACGTCTATACCCCCTCCGACGAGGAGGTCACCTACCACGAGGAGCTCGTCGCCACCGTCGACAAGGCCGTGGCCGAGGGTCATGGCGCCGTGCGCTTCCGCGGCACCCACGTCGACCTCGCGCATGCCCAGAAGGCGCGTGACTGGCTGGCGCACGCGCGCTTGGTGCGCCGCGAGGTCTGACCGTATGGCGCACCTCCTCGGCCGGCCATGCTCCGGGTGCGGCGAACTTCAGCGACCCGTCCAGCGGGGCTCGCGCTTCTCGACAAACGCGCGAGCGCCTTCTTTGGCGTCAGCGGACTGGCGCACGGGATCGACGTACTGCTCCTGGTGGTCGAACTTTTCCTCCAGCGGCCAGTCGACCGACTCGACGAGCACCCGTTTGGAGGCGGCGAGGGCCAGCGGTGCGTTGGCAGCCACCTCCTCGGCCAGCTCGATCGCGACGTCGAGGGCCAGGCCCTTGTCCGCGAGGCGGTTGACCAGGTGGGCGTCGGCGGCCTCCGTCGCCGGCCACATGCGCGCGGTCAGGACCAGCTCCATGGCTAGGTGGTAGGGGATGCGCGTCTGCAGCCGCAGCAGGCCTCCAGCGGCCGCGGTGAGGCCACGCTTGACCT
>JAJPEO010000391.1 GCA_021166815.1 Nocardioides sp. | reverse complement strand
CGCCTAGGCGGGGAAACCGCCAGGGCCTCGACCAGCCGGGGGGTCAGCGGACGCGGGTGACCTCGAACTCGCAGGCCGGGTGGGCGATGGCGTCCTGGGCGGCGACGAGCCGCAGCTCGCGCTCGCCGGAGTCCAGGGTCTGCTTCAGCACGGCGAAGACCGACGAGGCCGTACGGGCCAGCGCGTCGGCGGGCGAGCCGGTCTCGTGGAGGTGGGCGGTGAAGAGCGCGGCGGTGATGTCGCCGGAGCCGTTGGCCTTCATGGGCAGGCGCGGCGTGCTCACCAGCCAGGCGCCGTCCTCGGTGACGGCGAGCATCTCGATGGTGTCCTCGTCGGCGCCGAGGCGTGCGACCGAGGTGACGAGGACGGTGGACGGCCCGAGTCGGCGTACGTCGTCCACGCCGGCCAGCACGTCGTCGAGCGAGGAGGCCTTGCCCAGGCCCGGGCGGTCGGTGATGAAGCCGAGCTCGAACTGGTTGGGCGTGAGGATGTCGGCGACCGGGATGACGGTCTCGCGGTACTTCGGCGGGATGGCCGGGTTGACGAAGCAGCCCGAGGTGGCGTTGCCCATCACCGGGTCGCACGTGTAGGTCGCGTCGGGGTTGGCCGCCTTGACCTTGGCGACGGCGTCGATGACGACGTCGGCGATCTCGGGGGAGCCCTGGTAGCCGGACAGGACCGCGTTGCAGGTGGGGAGCACGCCGCGGTCCTCGATCCCCTCGATCACCGCGGCCACGTCGGCGGCGGGGATGAGGGGGCCCTTCCACGCGCCGTAGCCGGTGTGGTTGGAGAAGTTGACCGTCAGGACCGGCCACACCTCGTGGCCCAGGCGCTGGAGCGGGAACACGGCTGCGGAGTTGCCGACGTGGCCGTAGGCGACGTGGGACTGGATGGAGAGGACGCGCACCCTCCCAACCTAGTCCCGCGCGACCCTTTCGGGCACAACTAGAACTTGTTACAGTTCCGGGACCGGCACGGGCGTGGCACGTCCTCGCGCCCTGCCTTCCCGATCCGTGAGCGAACAGGTGCATCCATGGCCAAGAAGTCCCCGCAGGTCAACGCCGCCGACTACGTGGTGGTGGGCGCAGGAAGTGCAGGGTGCGCCGTGGCCGGCCGCCTCGCCGACTCGGGGGCGAGCGTGATCCTGCTCGAGGCCGGGGGCAGCGACAACAACATCATGTTCAAGAAGCCCGGCATGATCACGATGATCCACGCCGACCCCCGCCTCAAGGCGAGGTTCGACTGGGGCTACTACAACGCCCCCCAGCCCAACCTGCTCGGCCGCCGCATGCCCGCCACGCGTGGTCGTCTGATGGGCGGCTCGAGCTCGGTCAACGGCATGATCTTCGTGCGCGGCCACCGCGCCGACTTCGACTCCTGGGCCGCCGAGGGCAACACCGGCTGGGGCTACGACGACATCCTCGCGACCTACAAGAAGATGGAGAACTGGGGAGGCGGCGCCGACGACTACCGCGGCGCCGGAGGCCCGGTCCAGGTCATCGAGAACCCCGACATCACCGACGCCGCGCGCATGTTCGTCGACGCGGGCCGGACCGCGCTGGGCGTGGAGCAGGCGGCCGACTACAACGGCGCCGAGCAGCACGGCATGCACGTCATCCAGGAGTCCACGCGCGACGGCCTGCGCTACTCCGCCTCGCGCGCCTACGTCCACGACCGGCAGCGACCCAACCTGCACGTGCAGCAGAAGGCCCAGGTCGCCCGGGTCGTGGTCGAGGGCGGCCGCGCCACCGGAGTCGAGGTCCTCGACGGCAGCTCACGCCGTACGATCCGCGCCCACAAGGAGGTCATCGTCTCCGCGGGCGCCTTCGGCTCGCCCCAGGTCCTCCAGCTCTCCGGCATCGGCCCGGCCGACCTGCTCGGGGGCCTCGGCATCGCGGTGCACGCGGACCTGCCCGTGGGCGACAACATGCACGACCACCTCTTCGTGCCGACGAACTGGCACGTCGACAACTCCCCGCACAAGGGCAACGCCTTCCACTTCGGCAAGGGCATCGTCAAGGAGCAGTTCAACAAGGGCCGTACGTTCATGGCCCACTCGGTCTTCGAGGCGGGCGCGTTCCTCAAGACCTCGCTGGCCAACGACGGCCTGCCCGACATGCAGCTGCTCGGCATCCCGTGGGCCTACCCCGCGCCCAACCAGGACGCCCCGGTGCGGCTCAAGCCCGACCAGCGGCCGACCTGGGCGGTCTTCTCGACGCTGATCCAGCCCCGCTCGCGCGGCTCGGTCCGCATCTCCAGCGCGGACCCGACGGTCGCCCCCGTCATCGACCCGGGCTTCCTCAACGAGCCCGACGACCTCCGCGTCCTCATCGAGGGGCTCGAGATGATCCGCGAGATCATGAACCACTCCTCGATCGCGCGGCACGTCAAGGGCGAGTACGAGCCCGGGCCGGCATACTCCGGCAAGGCGCTGGCCGACGAGGTCCTCAACCGGGCCACGACCGTCTACCACCCGGTCGGCTCGTGCCGCATGGGCGTGGACGAGCGCGCGGTCGTCGGGCCCGACCTCAAGGTCCGTGGCATCGAGGGCCTCCGCGTCGCTGACGCCTCGATCATGCCGACGATCATCCGTGGCAACACCAACGCCCCGTCGATCATGATCGGTGAGAAGTGCGCCGAGCTGATCCTGTCCGATGCGACTCCCGGAGGTCCCCGATGACCCGTCCCGCCTTCGTCACCGACGCCCTCGTCCAGGACCTGGTCCGCCGGGTCCCGTCGACGGGCGGAGGGACGTGGAAGCTCACCGAGGTCTACACCGGTGAGGTCGTGGTCGAGCTGCCGCAGTCGACGCCGGCCGACATCGAGGCCGCGTTCGCCGCGGCCCGCCGCGCGCAGGCCGAGTGGTCGCAGTGGCCGCTGGCCAAGCGCCTGAAGGTCTTCCGCAAGTTCCACTCGCTGGTGCTCGACGAGCAGGAGCACATCGCCGACCTCATCCAGGTCGAGTCCGGCAAGAACCGGCGCATGGCCGTCGAGGAGACCTGCGACATCCCCATGGTGGTGAGCCACTACCTCAGGCGCGCGCCCCGCCTGCTCCGCGACACCAAGCGCGGCGGCCCGGTCCCGGTGGTCTCGCACTCGATCGAGGTACGCCAGCCCAAGGGCGTCGTGGCCGTCATCGCGCCGTGGAACTTCCCGTTCGCCACCTCCATCTCCGACGCGGTGCCGGCGCTGATGGCCGGCAACGGCATCGTGGTGAAGCCCGACAACAAGACCGCCCTGAGCGGGCTCTACGGCGTACGGCTGCTGGAGAAGGCCGGGCTGCCGAAGGGCCTGGTCCAGGTGGTGTGCGGCGAGGGCGGCGACGTGGGCCCGACGCTGATCGACAACGCCAACTACGTGATGTTCACCGGCTCGACCGCGACCGGCCGGGTCGTCGGCGAGCGGGCAGGGCGCAACCTCATCGGCTGCTGCCTCGAGCTCGGCGGCAAGAACCCGATGATCGTCCTGCCCGACGCCAACCTCGACGAGGTCGTGCAGGCGTCGCTGTTCGCGGCCTTCGGCAACACCGGCCAGATCTGCATGCACATCGAGCGCATGTACATCCACGACTCGATCTACGACGAGTTCCGCGACCGCTTCGTCGAGGCGGCCGAGGGGCTGCGCATCGGCGCGTCCTACGACTACGGCCCTGAGCTGGGCTCGCTGGTCTCGGTCGACCACATGGAGCGGGTGCGCTCCCACGTGGACGACGCCGTGGCCAGGGGCGCGACGGTCCTCACCGGCGGTCGCCCGCTGCCCGAGATCGGGCCGGCGTTCTTCGCGCCGACGATCCTCGAGGGCGTCACCAAGGACATGCTCGCCGGCAGCTGCGAGACCTTCGGCCCGGTCGTGGCCCTGCACCGCTACACCGACGTCGATGACGCTGTGGCGATGGCCAACGACACCGACTACGGCCTCAACGCCAGCGTCTGGGGCGAGGACCTCGACGACGCGCTCGCGGTGGCCCGGCGCATCCAGTCCGGCAACGTCAACGTCAACGACATCCTCGCTACCGCCTACGCCTCCAAGGGGACCCCGTCCGGTGGGGTCAAGCAGAGCGGCGTCGGCGCCCGGCACGGCGACCAGGGCCTGCTGAAGTACACCGACGTCCAGAACATCGGCGTGCTCACCAAGCAGGTCATGGGCCCCCAGCCCGGCCAGCAGTACGAGGACTACGCCAAGCAGACCCGCATGTCGCTGAAGCTGATGCGCAGGCTCGGGGTGCGCTGACTCAGGCGACCTGGAGGCTGCGCTTGGCCAGGCCCATCCAGTAGCCGTCGATCACCTGGATCCCCGGCTCGTCGGGCGTCGTCGCCGCGCCGAGGGTCACGAACAGCGGCGTGTAGTGCTCGACCGTGGGGTGGGCGTACGGCATGCCCGGCGCCTTGGCGCCGAAGTTGCTGAGCTCGTCGACGTCGCCCCGGGCGAGCGCGTCGGCGGCCCAGAGGTCGAAGTCGCGCGACCAGCCGGGGACGGCGGCGTCGATGCGCCACTCCTTCAGGAACGGCAGGCCGTGGGTCAGGAAGCCGGAGCCGATGACGAGCACCCCCTCGTCGCGCAGCGGGCGCAGGCGCTCGCCGATGCGCAGCAGGCGCTCGGGGTCCTGGGTGGGCAGCGACATCTGCAGGACGGGGATGTCGGCGTCGGGGTACATGATCTTCAGCGGCACCCAGGCGCCGTGGTCGAGGCCGCGGCTGACGTGCTGGTGCACCGGCTCGGTGCTCGGCATCAGCGAGGCGATGCGCTGGGCGAGTGCGGAGGCGTCGGGGGTGTCGTAGCGCATCTGGTAGTACTTCGGCGCGAACCCGCCGAAGTCGTAGACCAGCTCGACGCCGCTGGCGCTGAGGCTGATGGGAGCCGACTCCCAGTGCGCGGAGACGATGAGGATCGCCTTGGGGCGGGGCAGGTCACCGGCCCACGCGGAGAGCTGCCCGGACCAGTTCGGGTCGTCGAGCAGGGGCGGGGCACCGTGGCCGATGTAGAGGGCAGGCATGCGGGTCATGTGAACTCCAATGGTTGATGGTTCAACTTTATTCCATCGGCGGTCACTCGGGGAGTCGCCAGTCGATGGGCGGGGCGCCCTGGCCGACCAGGAGCTCGTTGACCTTGCTGAACGGCCTCGACCCCAGGAACCCGCGACGGGCCGACAGCGGCGAGGGGTGGGCCGACTCGATCACCGGCACGCTGCCGAGCAGCGGGCGCAGGGCGCGGGCCGGGTTGCCCCACAGCACCGCCACGCACGGCCCGCCACGCTCCGCCAGCGCGGAGATCGCGCGCGCGGTGACCTCCTCCCACCCCCGGCCGCGGTGGCTGTTGGAGGCCGCCGGCGTCACCGTGAGCACGCGGTTGAGCAGCATCACGCCCTGGTCGGCCCACGCGCTGAGGTCACCGTGGCGCGGCGGCATGATCCCGAGGTCGTCGCGCAGCTCGACGTAGATGTTGACCAGGCTGGGCGGCAGCGGCCACACCCCGCGCTCGACCGCGAACGACAGCCCGATCGGGTGCTGCGGGTTGGGGTAGGGGTCCTGCCCGACCACGAGTACGCGGACGTCGGCCAGCGGCCGCTCGAACGCGCGGAAGATCCGGTCGGCGGTCGGCTGGTAGCCCCGCCCGGCGCGCTCCTCCTCCAGCAGGAACCGGCCCAGCGCCGCGACGGTGTCGTCGACCGGGGCCAGCGCCTCGGCCCAGTCCGGGGCCATCCGCCCCTTGGCCACGAGCTCGCTCAGAGAACCCATGGAGCGAGGCTAACGACTCGGTCGCTGGAGCCGGTCCAGGAACGCCACCAGCAGCGCCTCGCGCATCGCGGGGGAGGCCACGTCGAGCATCGCGTTGACCTCCGCCATCCGAGTCGGCAGCGCCAGGCCGCCGTCGTCGTCCTGGCCGACCAGCCCCGAGGCGGCCAGCAGGCCGTCGAAGTCGTCGTCGCCCAGCGCCGCCGGGTCCAGCGCCTCGATGAACGCGACCACGCCGTCGTCGACCCCGACGGGGCCCGCCTCGACCGCGGCCGCCACCGACTCCCTCAGGGCCGTGGCGAGCTCGTCGAGGTGCTGGCGGGTCGCGGCGCTCACCGAGAGGTGGATGGTCGGGCCGGAGGTGCCGTACGAGAGCTGCGGCTGGACGTACCACCCGCGCGCGAGCATCTCGTCGGTCACCGTGAACGGGTCGCACGTCTCGTCGGTCGCGAGCGTGACCAGCGTCGACTCAGGGGGTACGACGACCCGCAGGGGCGGGATCGAACCGACCAGCGCCACGATCGCGTCGACCGCGTCGAACACCTCGCCGGCGAGGCGCTCGTACCCGGCGTCGCCGATGGCCTGCACGACCGCCCACGTGCCGGCGATGGGGCCACCCGAGCGCGTGGACTGCGTCGTGGCGTTGAGCATCGTGTAGCCCGGCCAGCCGGCCCAGGCGAAGAACTGCGGGCGCCGCAGCTCGGGGGTGCGGTGGAGCAGGATCGAGGTGCCCTTCGGGGCGTAGGCGTACTTGTGGGTGTCGACCGAGATCGACGTGACCCCGTCGACGGCGAAGGTCCACGGCGTCACCTCGCGGCCCAGCCGGGACGCGTAGGGGAGCACCCACCCGCCGATGCAGGCGTCGACGTGGCAGCGCACGCCCCGCGCGGAGGCGGCCGCGGCGATCTGGGGGACCGGGTCGACGACGCCGTGGGCGTAGGAGGGCGCGCTGGCCACCACGAGCACCGTCGAGTCGTCGATCGCCGAGGCCATGGCGGCGGCGTCGGCGCGGAAGTCGGGCCCGACCGGCACCACCACCGCCTCGACGCCGAAGTAGTGCGCCGCCTTGTGGAAGGCCGCGTGCGCCGTCTCGGGCAGCACCATCCGCGGGCGGACGACGTCGGGGCGGCTGTCGCGCGCGCCCTGCACGGCCAGCAGGATCGACTCGGTGCCGCCCGACGACACCGTGCCGACGGCGGTGTCCGGAGCATCGAGGAGGTCGCACGCGAACCCGACGAGGTCGTTCTCCATCTGCAGCAGCGACGGGAAGGCGGTCGGGTCGAGGGCGTTCGACCCGGCGTAGGCCGCCACGGCCTCACGGGCGATGCGGTCGACGTCGGCGTCGCCGGAGTCGTAGACGTACGCCAGCGTGCGGCCGCCGTGGACGGGCAGGTCGCTGCCCTGCAGGCGCCGCAGCTGCTCGAGGGGGTCGGTCACGGGAGGACTCCTTCCGCAGCGGCCACCTCGGCCGCGTCGAGGGTGTAGCGGCGCAGCCACCACAGGCTGGCCAGCACGAGGACAGCGGGGACGACGGAGAACCCGATGGCGATCGCGGTGAGTGCCGAGTCGGGCTGGGTGAGGTCCTGGCCCTCGCTGGAGAGGTAGCCACCGAGGGACAGCACCAGCGCGTAGAGCGCCGGGCCCAGCGCCAGGCCGAGCGTCTCGGCGGCGGTCCACACGCCGGTGTAGACGCCGACCCGGTTCTCCCCGCTGCGGGCCGCGTCGACGGCCGCTGCGTCGGGCAGCATCGCCATCGGGAACACCTGGCACCCGGAGTAGCCCACGCCCACCAACCCGGTAGCCACGTAGGTCCACGTGTCGTTGCCGCCGCGCGCCAGCACCGCCAGCGCCGCCCCCGCGGCCAGGACCAGCGAGGCGGCGACGTACCCCTGCTTCTTGCCGACCCGCTCGCCCCAGCGTGCCCACAGCGGCGTCAGCACCAGGGCCGGGCCCACGAAGCAGACGAACAGGATCGTCGCCGCGGCCGTGCTGCCCAGCAGGTCGGAGGCGACGTACGCCACGCCCGCGAGCATCGCGCCGGTCGCCAGGGCCTGGACGACGAACGTGGTCAGCAGCATCCGGAAGTCGTGTGCGCGCGCGACGATGCGCAGCTGCTCGACGAGGGACCCCGCCCCCGGGGCCACCGACCCGATGGGCGCACGGCGGGTGCCCCACCAGGCGCTCACCGCGCCCAGGAGGATCAGCACCGCCATGGCGACGCCCATCACCCGATAGCCGTCCCGCCCGCCGACGGCGTCGCGGATCACCGGCGCGGTCGCCCCGGCGAGCATGATCGTGAACGCCAGGATCGCGACCCGCCACGTCATCAATCGCGTGCGCTCGTCGTAGGAGGAGGTCATCTCCGCCGGCATGGCGACGTAGGGCACCTGGAAGAAGGCGTAGGCGGTCGCCGCCAGCAGGAAGAACACCAGCACCCAGGCGGTGTCCAGCCACGCGCTGTCCATGTCGGGTCCGGCGAAGATCAGCGCGAACGCCCCCGCCAGCATGATCCCGGCCCGCAGCAGCCACGGCCGGCGAGGCCCGGCCGGGTCGACGGTGCGGTCGCTGATGCGTCCCGCGACCGGGTTGAGAATCACGTCCCAGGCCTTCGGCACGAAGACCACGAAGCCGGCCCACAGCGCGGCGATGCCCAGCTCGTCGGTGAGGTACGGCAGCAGCATCAGCCCCGGGATCGTCCCGAAGGCGCCGGTGGCCACCGACCCCGATCCGTAGCCGAACCGCACCCCGCGGGGCAGTGTCGTCGCAGTTCCCGCAGGCTGGTCCATGACGGGACTCTAGGGGTCAGCGCTGGTTGAGGGCGCGTGATCCGGCCGAGGAGTAGCGCCGCTTGGGGTTCACGCCGATCGACTCGGGGGACGCCTTCGGGGTCGCTGCCTTCCTGGCGGGTGCCGCCTTCTTGGTGGCGGCCTTCTTCGCCGGCGCCTTCCTGGCAGCGGCCTTCTTCGTGCCTGCCTTCTTCGCGGCCGCCTTCTTCGCCACCGGCTGTGCGCGACCCGACCAGCGGGTGACCCACTCGTCGATGGCCTTCCACGTGGTCCCGCGTGCGGCGCGGCCGGTGAGCATGCCGAGGTGGCCGCCCGGCACGATCTCGAAGGCGACCTCCTCGGCTCCGGTGAGCAGCGGGACGACGGCCCTCACCGCGGCGATGGGGGCGATGCCGTCGGTGTTGCCGGCGAAGACGAGGACGGGGACCTCGATGTCGCCCAGCTCGATGGTGCGGTCACCCAGCTCCATGCGGCCGCGGGCGAGGGCGTTGCCCTTGATGAAGCGGTGGTAGAGCTGCCCGAACGTGCGCCCTGGGTAGGCGATCATGTTGTCCATGAACCGGTCCACGGCCTCGAGCTGGGCGAGGAAGTCGGCGTCGTCGAGGTGGGTCAGGATCGCCAGCGGCTTGGTGACGACCTTCTGCGCCGAGGCGGCGGTGAACGCCCAGCTCACCAGCGGCGTGGGGATGCCGCCGAGCGCCCGGTAGGCCCGCGTGATCGCGCCGCGGCCCTGGGTGAGGTTGAGCAGGGGCCGTACGGGAGCCATCAGGGGCACCTTGCGCACGTCGACGGGGGAGCCGACCACGGTGAGCGACGCGATCGGGAGGTCGGGGCGGTCGGCTGCGGTGAGCAGGGTGAAGATGCCGCCGAGGCTCCAGCCCACGAGGTGGACCGGCCGTCCGCCGGAGTGCTCGTGGACGGCCTGGATCGCCTTCGGCAGGACCTCGTCGACCCAGTGCTCCATGCCCAGCGACCGGTTGCGGAACGACACCTGCCCGTACTCCACGAGGTAGGTGCGCCGCCCCTGCGTGACCAGGTGCTCGACCAGTGAGCAGTCGCGGCGCAGGTCGAAGCAGATGGCCGGCGCGGCCAGGGGCGTCACGAGCAGGACCGGGTCGCTGGCCTCGTCGCGCACGGGGCCGGGACGGTAGTGGTAGACCTCGCGGAGCTCACCCTCGTCGATGAGGGTCCGGGGCATCGGCCGCAGGTCGGCGAGTCCTCCGTAGAGCAGGGTCTGCGCGACGTTGCCGGCCGCCGCCAGCACCTGGTCGGGCTTCGGGATGAGGTCCATGCCCTGAAATCTAGTCCTCGAGAAATCTTCGGCCGGGTGCATCCAGATGCGGGGCACCGGGGGAGAAGGGGGTGAACGGCGCGCCAGCGCCCCTGATCCGAAGGAATCGACCGATGTCCGTACGTTCCATCACCGCAGTCTCCGCGCTCGCCCTCGCCCTCACGGCCGTCGCCCCCGTGGCCACCGCCTCCGCGCACGCCGCCCCCGGTGAGCGCAGCCTCGCCCAGGTGCTGACCTCCGACGGCAACACGTTCGACCGCAACGCCAAGGACTTCGACATCGTGACCGAGGCGGCGCTGGCCGTCCTGGCCGCCAAGCCTGACAGCCCGGTCGGGATCCTCGCCGACGGGACCAAGCGGGCGACGGTGTTCGCCCCCACCGACCGGGCCTTCCGCCTGCTCGTCAAGGACCTCACCGGCAAGACCATCTGGCGCGAGAAGAGGATCTTCAACACCCTCGTCGGCGTCGCCGGTGTGGACACCATCGAGCAGGTGCTGCTCTACCACGTGGTCCCCGGCAAGACCCTGACCAGCGGCAAGGTCCTCCGCGCCGACGGCGTGGCTGTCACCACGGCGGCCGGCCTCCCGATCACGGTCAAGGTCCGCAAGCACCCGCTGCAGATCCGGCTGATCGACCGCGACCGCAACGACCGCAACCCGCACGTCGTGCTCCGGGCCATCGACCTCAACAAGGGCAACAAGCAGGTCGCGCACGGCATCGACCGCGTGCTGCGGCCGGTCGACCTCTGACCGACACGGGCACGGCGTACGCCGCGACGCCGTCACCGTCCCACACATCCGGGAGGGCTGCCATGACTTCGGTGGCCCTCCCGCGTGCGCGTCTTCGCTACGGTGGTGCGGTGACTGGGAGTGCGGTGCCGCCGGCGCGCACGAGCGCGCGCGACGACCGCCAGGGCGGGGCCGAGGTGCTCGACCTGGCCCGCCGGCTCGCGGAGGGCGACGGGTCGTGCGTCGCGGAGATCTACGACAGGTGGTCGGCGCTGGTGCACACCTACGCGCTGCGGGCGCTCGGCGACGACCACGACGCCCAGGACGTCACCCAGCAGGTCTTCATCGCGGCCTGGAACAGCCGGCACACCTTCACGCCGTCGGTGACGACGTTCCCGGCGTGGCTGCTCGGCATCGCCCGCAACAAGGTCGCCGACCGCCGCGCCGAGCGGGCCCGGGACGCGCGCCGGGTGGAGGCCGTCACCCTGGTCGTCGAGCCCGAGGTGGCCGAGGCCGAGGACGGCCGACTCGTGGACGCGCTGGTGGTGCGCCAGCTCGTCGAGGAGCTGCCCGACCCGCGCGGTGCGATCGTGCGGCTCGCGTTCTGGCGCGACCTCACCCACGCCCAGATCGCCGAGGAGCTCGACCTGCCCCTCGGCACCGTCAAGAGCCACGTCCGCCGCGGCCTGGCCCACATCCACGCACGACTCGAGGAGGTGCGCGATGCGGCACGCTGACCCCGACGAGCTCGCGGGCCTGGTGCTCGACCGTGACGAGGCCCCTGCCGAGCTCGTCGAGCACGTGGCCGGGTGCCGCGACTGCGCCGACCTGGCCGACGCCCTGGCGAGCACCCTGGGCCTGGCCCACGACTTCGAGCCCCTGGTGGCTCCGCCCGCCGACGTGCGGCGCAACGTCCTGGCGGCCATCGCCGCCGAGCCACGGCACCCCGCGGGTGCGCCCGGGGACCGTGCCGAGGTGAGCTCCCTCGCGGCACGACGCGGACGGCGGGTCCCGTGGTGGACGACGCTGGTCGCGGCGGCGGCCGCGCTGGTGGTCGGGCTCGGGCTCGGCACGCTCCTGCCCCAGGGCGGTGACGAGCCGGCCCCCGACCAGGTCGTCATGGCCGCCGACCTCGCCGAGCTCGACGGCCCCCAGCAGCGGGGCGTCGCCAAGGCGGTGTCGACCGGGGCCGACGACGTGCTCACCCTCCGGGTGCGCGCCGACCACCTCAGTGGCGAGGGCCTGCTCGAGGTCTGGCTGATCAACCTCGACGGCAAGCGCATGGTCTCGCTGGGTTTCCTGGCCTCCGGGGAGTCCGGCGACTTCGACGTGCCGGCCCGCCTGATGGACGAGGGCTACCGCATCGTCGACATCTCCGAGGAGCCCGACGACGGGGACCCCACCCACTCCGGGGTGAGCCTGGCCCGCGGCGAGCTCGCCTGAGGACGACCCCGTCCTCGACAAAGCGCCCCGCGGGGGCTAGGAACAGATGGCATGAAGTGGCGCTACCCGATCCTCGCCGGCACCGCGGCCGCCGCGACAGCGACGGCCGTGCACGACCTGCTCCAGAAGCAGCACGCCATCTTGCGCAACTACCCGGTGATCGGCCACGGGCGCTACCTGCTCGAGCGCGTCGGCCCCGAGCTGCGCCAGTACATCGTCACCAGCAACGACGAGGAGCGTCCGTTCAGCCGCGACCAGCGCAGCTGGATCTACACCAGCTCCAAGCTGCGCAACAACTACTCCGGGTTCGGCACCGACAACGACATGGAGCGGGTCGAGGGCTACCCGGTCATCAAGCACCGCACCTTCACCGGTCCCGGGGCCAAGACGATGCCCCACGCCCAGGAGGAGATCGTCATCCCGTGCGCGAAGGTCCTGGGTGCGGCGCGCGGTCGTGCCAAGGCGTTTCGTCCCACCTCGGTGGTCAACATCTCGGCGATGAGCTTCGGGTCGCTCTCGGGGCCCGCGATCGAGGCGATCAACCGCGGGGCGGCAGCGGTGGGGTGCCTGCACAACACCGGGGAGGGCGGCCTCTCGCCGCACCACCGCCACGGGGCGGACCTCGTGCTCCAGATCGGTACGGCGTACTTCGGCTGCCGTGACGAGCAGGGGCGCTTCGACATGCAGCGGCTCAAGGACGTGGTGGCGTCCGCGCCCGTGCGCGCCATCGAGATCAAGCTGAGCCAGGGGGCCAAGCCGGGCCTGGGTGGGCTGCTGCCCGGGGCGAAGGTGAGCCGCGAGATCGCGGAGATCCGCGGGATCCCGGAGGGCAAGGACTGCGCGTCGCCGAGCCGGCACGCGGAGTTCTCCGACGTCGACTCGATGCTCGACTTCGTCGAGGCGATCGCCCAGGAGACCGGGCTGCCGGTCGGCATCAAGTCTGCTGTCGGCAACGTGACGATGTGGGACGAGCTCGTCGAGCAGATGGCCCGGGGCGACCGCGGTGTCGACTTCGTGACAGTCGACGGGGGCGAGGGCGGCACGGGCGCGGCGCCCCTGATCTTCGCCGACTCGGTGGCCTACCCCTTCCGCGTGGGCTTCAGCGAGGTCTTCCGGCGCTTCGCGCAGGCCGGGCTGGCCGACGACGTGGTCTTCATCGGCGCCGGCAAGCTGGGCATCCCGGAGAACGCGGTCGTGGCGTTCGCACTGGGCGTCGACATGGTCAACGTCGGCCGGGAGGCCATGCTCTCGATCGGTTGCATCCAGGCGCAGAAGTGCCACACCGACCGGTGCCCGGTGGGGGTCGCCACCCAGGACCCCCGCTTCCACCGCGGTCTGGACCCGACGCTGAAGAGCGAGCGGTGCGCCAACTACATCCGCTCGCTGCGACGTGACCTGATGAAGGTGACCGAGGCGATCGGCGTCGTGCACCCAGGGCTGATCTCGCCGCGCGACATCGACATCCTCGACGGCCAGCGCATCGCCACCGGGCTGGGGCAGGTCTACGGCTACGACCCCGCGTGGCAGCGGCTGCGGCCGGGGCTGGTCGAGGAGATCGAGGCGATCATGCTCGCCCAGGGCGAGGCGTGACGCTCACTCCTCGTCGGGCTCGGCGAGCGCGGTGAGGAAGGAGTTGGCCCACTTGGCGACGTCGTTGTCGGCGATCGTGCGCCGCATCGCCCGCATCCGACGGCGGGCCTC
>JAJPEO010000389.1 GCA_021166815.1 Nocardioides sp. | reverse complement strand
CTACCTCGTCCACCAGCAGCTCACCGCGTCGGTGCTCGAGACCACGGACGAGGGCGTTGATGCCGACGAGCGTGTGGGTGCCTGGGAGCGCTCGCACGAGCCGGTCGTGACGAGGGCCGCGGCGACCCTGGAGGACATCTGTCGCGACGACGCTGCCGATCTCGCTCGCCTGTCGGTGGGGCTGCGCGTGGTCCGAGCGCTGCTGGTCGGCGCGGAGGCCCGTTAGCCTGCGCGCATGAAGATGCTGTCGGTCCCGGTGGCCACGTTGGGTCCGGTCGTCCGGCTGCGCCGTGTCGTACGCCGCTTGCGCGGCGACACGACCAGCGTGCTGGCCGGGCGCCGGGTGCTCATCACCGGCGCGAGCTCGGGCATCGGCGAGGCGACGGCAGTGGCCGCAGCCGCACGCGGCGCCCACGTCCTCCTCGTGGCGCGGCGCGCCCCGGAGCTGCAGGCGGTGCAGGAGCAGATCGAGGCGGCGGGCGGGCAGGCGTCGGGCTACGTGTGCGACCTCACCGACGGCGACGCTGTCGACGCCCTGGTGGCACGGGTGCTGGAGGAGCACGGCGGGGTGGACCACCTGGTCAACAACGCCGGGCGGTCGATCCGTCGCTCGCTGTCGCTCACCTTCGACCGCTTCCACGACTTCGAGCGGACGATGGCGGTCAACTACTTCGGTCCCGTACGCCTGACCATGGGCCTGCTGCCGGCGATGCGGGAGCAGGGCTTCGGCCACGTCGTCAACGTGCTGAGCTGGGGCGTGCAGCTGCCCGCGCCCAAGTTCGCCGCCTACCTCGCCTCGAAGTCGGCCCTCGACACGTGGTCGCGCGTGGCCGCCCGCGAGTTCCACCACGACGGCATCACGTTCACCAACGTGCGGATGCGCAACGTCCTGACCCCGATGCTGGTCAGTGACGACCAGCGCGACCAGGCGATCGCGCTGACCCCGGAGCAGGCTGCGCGACGCATCGTGCGGGCGCTCGAGGACCGTCCGGTCTACAGCAACGAGTGGGTCGGCACCCCGGGGGAGGTCTTCCAGCTCGCGTTCCCCCGGCTCGCTGATGCCCTGGCAGCAGGCGGGCACCGCCGCACGCCCGACTCGACCGCAGCGTCGCGGACACCGGCCGAGCAGGGGGCGTCGCGCTGACGCAGGCTCAGCTGGCCTTCTTGCGCGCAGCCGTCTTCTTCGCGGGCGCCTTCTTGGCCGCCGCCTTCTTCGTCGCGGTCTTCTTGGCAGGCGCCTTCTTGGCTGCCGTCTTCTTGGCCGCCGCCTTCTTCGCCGGCTTCTGCTCGGGCTCCTCGACCTTCTCGCCGCGCGCGGACTTGGCGGCGGCGACGGACTTCTGGAGCGCCGCCAGCAGGTCCACGACCTCGCCGGAGGACTTCGTCGAGGTCTCGGTACGCCGCACCTCGCCGCCCTCGATCTTGGACTTCACCAGCGCCTCGACCGCACCGGCGTAGTCGTCCTCGAGCTCGCTGGGATCGAAGTCGCCGGCGAGGGTCTCGACGAGCATCTGCGCCATCTTGACCTCGGAGTCCTTGACGTCGCCGGCCTCGACGGAGAAGTCGGGGACGCGGATCTCGTCGGGCCACATGAGCGTCTGCAGCACGATGACGTCGCCGTTGTCGGTGGAGCGCACGCGGAGCACGCCGATGGAGGTGCGCTGGCGCAGGGCGACGGTGACCACGGCCATCCGGTCGGCCTCGAGGAGGGCCTGGCGCAGGAGCGCGTACGGCTTGGCGCCCTGGCCCTCGGGCTCGAGGTAGTAGGCCTTCTCGAAGAGCATCGGGTCGATCTGCTCGCTCGGGACGAACTTCTCCACGGCGATCTCGCGTGAGGAGGTGGACGGCAGCGCGGCCAGGTCGTCGTCGGTGAGGACGACCATCTCGCCGTCCTCGGTCTCGTAGCCCTTGGCGATGTCGGCGTAGGGGACCTCCTCGCCGTCGAGGGAGCACACGCGCTGGTAGCGGATGCGTCCGCCGTCCTTGGCGTGCACCTGACGGAAGGAGACGTCGTGGCTCTCCGTGGCGGAGTAGAGCTTGACCGGGACGCTCACCAGGCCGAAGGAGACGGCGCCCTTCCAGATCGCACGCATGGATCTAGCGTCTCACACGTCGCAGCCGTCCCATCTCGGGACGAAAGTGGGACACCAGCAAGCATTTGCTTGGTTTGTGGTGCACAATGCCTTCCATGAGCCACGTCACACCCCGCCCGCTCACCATCGCCGACGTCCTCGAGGCCATGGCCGACTCCGTCGGCGACCGCCCGTTCGTCAAGATGATCGACCGTGAGCTGACCTACGCCGAGATCGACGAGCGGTCCAACCGCTTCGCCAACCACCTGCTCTCCGTGGGTGTCGAGCCGGGCGAGCACATCGCCATCCATGCCCACAACTGCCTGGAGTGGATCGACGCCTTCTTCGGCTCGCTCAAGGTGCGCGCGGTGCCGATCAACATCAACTACAAGTACCTGTCCGAGGAGCTGGCGTACCTCTACGACAACTCCGACTCCGTGGTGGCCGTCGTCGAGCCGGCCTACGAGGAGCTGGCCCGCGGCGCGATCACCGACAAGGTCCGCGAGGTCCTGGTCCTCGGCGACGCGTACGACTCCGCCATGGCCGCCGCCTCGCCGGAGCGACCGGACGTGGAGCGCTCCCCGGACGACCACTACGTGATCTACACCGGTGGCACCACGGGGACGCCCAAGGGCGTGGTGTGGCGCAACGAGGACATCATCAAGGCCGCCCTCAACGCGGCCCGCTACGGAGCGCCGATCGAGTCGGTCGAGCAGCTCGCCACGGAGGCGGCCGCCAACGAGACCCCGATGACCTTCATGGCGGCGGGCCCGCTGATGCACGGCGGCAGCCAGTGGATCATGGGCAACTCGCTCGTCGGTGGCGTCTCGATCGCGTTCTACACCGAGCGCGGCTTCGACGCCGAGAAGGTGCTCGACCTCACCGAGAAGGCGAAGGTCGTCTCCCTCGCCATGCTGGGCGACGCGATGGCCCGCCCCCTCGCCGAGACCGCGCTCGCGCAGCCCGACCGCTGGGACCTCTCCTCGCTCATGGCGCTGTCCAACGGCGCGGCCCCGCTCTCGCAGGCTGTGCGCCAGCAGCTGGTCAAGGCGTTCCCGGGCAGGTTCATCCTCGACAGCTACGGCTCGTCGGAGTCCGGCGCCACGGGCACCCACATGGACGACGGCTCCGGAGACGGACGCGCCCGCTTCGGCGTGGGTGCCGAGGTCGAGGTCTTCGACATCGACTGGAAGCCGGCGCCGGTCGGCCAGTCCGGCATGCTCGCCAGGACCGGTCCCATCCCGCTGGGCTACTACAAGGACGAGACCAAGACCGCCAGCACGTTCAAGGAGATCGACGGCGTGCGCTGGGTCATCCCCGGTGACGCGGCGGTCCGCGAGGAGGACGGCACGATCCTGGTCCTCGGACGCGGATCGGTGACGATCAACTCCGGTGGCGAGAAGATCCACCCGGAGGAGGTCGAGGGCGTGCTCCTGCGCCACCCCGACGTCTTCGACGCCGCCGTGGTCGGGACCCCGCACCCGCGCTGGGGCCAGCAGGTCACCGCCGTGGTCCAGCTCCGCGAGGGCAGCTCGGTCACCGCCGAGGAGCTGATCGCCCACGTGCACGGCCTGCTCGCCAACTACAAGGCGCCCAAGGACGTGATCTTCGTGGACGAGGTGCCGCGCACCGCGGTGAGCAAGGTCGACTACCGCGCCACCGCCGAGCTCGCGATGCGGGAGCACCCCTCGTCCTGACAGACTCGCGGGCATGCGCCCGATGCTCGCCACCCACGGTGACCACGTGCCCTCCGGCCCCGGCTGGGTGCACGAGGTCAAGTGGGACGGCGTACGCATCCTGGCGGACGTCGCCGGCGGCGGCGCGGCGCGTCTGACCACCCGCAACGGCAACGACGCCACCCGCGCCTGGCCCGACGTGAGCCCGGCGCCGCCAGGCATCGATGACCTCCTCGTCGACGGGGAGGTCATCGGCCTTGACGCCTCGGGGCGACCCGACTTCCGGGTCCTCGCCGAGCGGCTGCACGTGCGCTCCGCCACCACGGCGGCGCGACTGGCCCGGTCCGTGCCGGCGACGTACATGGTGTTCGACGTGCTGCGGCTCGACGGACGCGACCTCACCGGGCTGCCCTGGCACGAGCGCCGAGAGATCCTCGAGGGCCTCGACCTGGGGCACTGGCAGGTGCCGCCGTACTACGACGACGGGGAGATGCTGCTCGAGGCGACGGCGGACCAGGGCCTGGAGGGGGTCGTCTCCAAGCGCCGCGACAGCCCCTACCGGCCGGGGGTGCGCAGCCGTGACTGGCTGAAGTTCGCCCACCGGCACCGTGGCACCTACGTCGTGGGCGGCTGGCGACCGCAGGAGGGGACCGGCGACCGGTTGGCCGCCCTGCTGGTGGGCGAGGTGACGGCCGACGGCCTTCTGTACCGCGGTCGCGTCGGCAGCGGGATCGGGGCCGCCGCCGCCCGGCTGCTCACCGCTCAGCTGGCCGGGCGCGAGCAGGCGGGCTCGCCCTTCGCCGACGAGGTCCCGCGGGTGGACGCAGCCGGCACCCGCTGGGTCGAGCCGTTCCTCGTGGTCGACGTCGAGTCGCACAACCGCCCACCGTTGACTCGCCTGCGCCAGCCCGCGTACAAGGGAGTCCGCGTCGACGTGTCGCCCGCAGACCTGCTGGCCGACAGCCGGGAGGACGGACATGACTGAGATGCAGGTCGACGTCGGGGGCCGCACCCTGACGATCAGCAACCTCGACAAGGTGCTCTATCCCGCGACCGGCACCACGAAGGGCGAGGTGCTCCACTACTACGCCCAGGTCGCGCCGGTGCTGCTGCCGCACCTGGCCCACCGGCCGGTGACGCGCATCCGCTGGCCCCACGGGGTGGCGGGCGAGAGCTTCTTCGAGAAGAACGCGCCCGCCGGGACGCCGTCGTGGGTCCGCACCGTCGAGGTGCCGACCACGGGGAGCCGGACCGGCAGCGGTGCAGGGACGTTGCGGTTCCCGATCGTCGAGGACCTGGCGACGCTGACCTGGCTCGCCAACCTCGCCGCCCTCGAGCTCCACGTGCACCAGTGGTGCGTGGACGACGACGGGCAGCCCCTCAACCCCGACCGGCTGGTGATCGACCTGGACCCCGGCGAGCCCGCCGGGCTCCACGAGTGCGCGGTCGTCGCGCTGATGGTGCGTGACGCGCTCGCCGCCCGGGGCCTGGACGCCTCCCCGGTGACCAGCGGCAGCAAGGGGCTGCACCTGTACGCCGCGCTGGACGGGAGCCTCGACTCCGACGGCTCGACCGCGCTGGCCCGCGAGGTGGCCGAGGAGCTCCAGGGCGAGCACGGCGACCTGGTCACGGCCACGATGACGAAGAGCCGCCGTACGGGCAAGGTGTTCCTCGACTGGTCGCAGAACTCGGCGTCCAAGACCACCATCGCGCCGTACTCGCTGAGGGGACGCGAGCGCCCTACCGCCGCCGCGCCGCTGGCCTGGGCCGAGGTCGAGGCCGGAGCCGAGGACGAGCTGGCCCTCGAGCAGCTCTCGATGGACGAGGTGCTCGCCCGGGTCGAGGACCACGGCGACCTCTTCACCGCGTAGGGACCCCGGACGGACATCCGGCGCCTATGCTCGTCGTCATGACGCACGACGTCCTGGTGGTCGAGGATGAGGAAGACATCGCGCTGCCCCTGGTACGAACCCTCGAGCGAGAGGGCTACCACGTCTCGCGCGTGGCCACGGGCGAGGCGGCGCTGGACCATGTCGACCACGAGCAGCCGGAGCTGGTCCTGCTCGACCTCGGCCTGCCCGACATGGACGGGATCGACGTGTGTCGCAAGCTGCGCTCGGACGGCTTCGACGGCGCGATCATGATGGTCACCGCCCGGGCCGGCGAGCTCGACCTGGTGGTGGGCCTCGACGTCGGGGCGGACGACTACCTCGCCAAGCCCTTCGGCCTCGCCGAGCTCCAGGCCCGGGTCCGGGCCCTGCTGCGGCGCAGCGCCGCCCGGGTGCCGCAGGACACCGCCGTGGTGACTCCGTCCGGGCTGCGCGTCGACACCGCCGCGCGGCGGGTGAGCCTGCGCGACGAGGAGATCCAGCTGACCGCCAAGGAGTTCGACGTCCTGGCGCTGCTGGCGACCCACCACGACCGCGTCGTCTCGCGCGACACCTTGATGAACGAGGTGTGGGACGAGAACTGGTTCGGCTCGACCAAGACCCTCGACGTCACGATCGGCCGCCTGCGGGGCAAGCTCGAGGCGGCGGGCGCCACCGAGCGGGTCGTGGCGATCAGGGGCGTGGGCTTCAGGTTCGAGACCGGCGGCTGAGGCCGTGCGCGCGCGGCTCACCCTCGCCTTCGTCGGCCTGGCAGTCGTCCTGCTCGCGATCCTCGGGCTGGCCCGCAGCGCGGCGACCGCCGACATGGTGCGCAGCGGGGCGGAGAGCTCGCTCGACGAGCACGCCGACCACGTCGCCGCCATGCTCGAGAGCCGGTACGAGGCCGGTGAGCCGGTCGAGAAGGACCTCCTGCAGGCCTTGACGGGCGCCACGATGGAGATGCGCGTGACGCGGCCGGGCGAGCGGGCACTCGTGGTGCGGGGCTCTCGGTTCGACCCCGACGAGCTCGGGGACGCACTGCGGACGACCCGGACCGTGGGCGGGACGACCGTGTCGCTGGTGGAGTCGGACCACTCGGTGCGCTCCGCGGTCGCCGATCGGGTGTCCGTGCTGCTCGCGATGCTGCTGGCCCTGGTGGTGGCGGCCGGACTGGTCGGATGGCTCATGGCGCGCTGGTTCGCTCGCCCCGTCGCGGCGCTGGCGGAGGGGGCCGCGGCGCTGGGGCGCGGCAGGTTCGACCTCGACCTTCCGGCGACGCGGATCCCCGAGATCCGCGCGGTCGCGACCGCGCTGGAGGGCAGCGCCGGCCGGCTGCGCACGTCGATCCAGCGCGACCGCGAGTATCTCCAGCACGCCTCCCACGTGTTGCGTACGCCGCTCACGGGGCTGCGCCTGGAGCTGGAGGAGGCCCTGCTCCTGCACGAGCTCGACGACGACCTCCGGCAGTCGCTGACCCGGTGCCTCGCCGACGTGAAGCGCCTGCAGGACACGGTGACCGAGCTGGTGGAGCTCGAGCGGAGCCGACCCGTCGTCGCCGCTGCCGCGGTGAGCGTGGCCGACCTCGTCGATCAGGTCGCGGCGCGGTGGCGCGAGCGGCTGTCGGCCAGGCGCGAGGTCCGCGCCGTCGTCGAGTCCGGCGGCGACCTCATGCTCACCCCCGGCCCGATCGAGCAGCTCACGGACGGCCTGCTCGAGGACGTGGCCGCGCACGGCTCCGGGGCGGTGTCGCTGCTCGTCGCGGCCGAGCCCACCCACATGCGGATCCGGGTGTCCACCGGATCGGACACCCAG
>JAJPEO010000386.1 GCA_021166815.1 Nocardioides sp. | reverse complement strand
CCTCCCCCACTTTTTATTGGGCGTGGGCCCGCCGCGTGTCCCGGCGGGCCAACGATGCGTCAACGGGTCAGTTGCCGCCGGTCAGCTTCTCGCGCAGGGCCTGCAGGGCCTCGTCGGAGGCGAGCGAACCGCTCGTCTCCTCGGGGGCCTCGCTGGAGTACGAGGTGGCCTCGCCGGCCTCGGCCTCGGCCTGCTTGGCCTCGGCCTGCTGCTTGACGTGCGCCTCCCAACGGGCGTGCGCCTCGGCGTACTGCTTCTCCCACGCCGCGCGCTGCTCGTCGAAGCCCTCGAGCCACTCGCCGGTCTCGGGGTCGAAGCCCTCGGGGTAGACGTAGTTGCCCTGCTCGTCGTAGGTGGCGGTCATGCCGTAGAGCGTCGGGTCGAACTCCTCGACGTCCGAGGCGGTGGCCGTCTCGTTGGCCTGCTTGAGCGACAGCGAGATGCGGCGACGCTCGAGGTCGATGTCGATGATCTTGACCATGACGTCGTCGTTGACCTGGACGACCTGCTCGGGGATCTCGACGTGGCGCTCGGCCAGCTCGGAGATGTGCACCAGGCCCTCGATGCCCTCCTCGACACGGACGAACGAGCCGAAGGGCACCAGCTTGGTGACCTTGCCCGGCACGATCTGGCCGATCTGGTGGGTGCGGGCGAAGTGCTGCCACGGGTCCTCCTGGGTCGCCTTCAGCGACAGGGAGACACGCTCGCGGTCCATGTCGACGTCGAGGACCTCGACGGTGACCTCGTCGCCCACGGCAACGACCTCGGACGGGTGGTCGATGTGCTTCCACGACAGCTCCGAGACGTGGACCAGGCCGTCGACGCCACCGAGGTCCACGAAGGCACCGAAGTTGACGATCGAGGACACGACGCCCTTGCGGATCTGGCCCTTCTGCAGCTGGGTCAGGAAGCCGTGGCGGACCTCGGACTGGGTCTGCTCGAGCCAGGCACGGCGCGACAGGACCACGTTGTTGCGGTTCTTGTCGAGCTCGATGATCTTGGCCTCGAGCGTCTGGCCGACGTAGGGCTGCAGGTCGCGGACGCGACGCATCTCCACGAGCGAGGCGGGGAGGAAGCCGCGCAGGCCGATGTCGAGGATCAGGCCGCCCTTGACGACCTCGATGACGGTGCCCTCGACGACGCCGTCCTCTTCCTTGACCTGCTCGATGGTGCCCCAGGCGCGCTCGTACTGGGCGCGCTTCTTGGACAGGATCAGGCGACCTTCCTTGTCCTCCTTCTGGAGGACCAGGGCCTCGACCTTGTCGCCCACGGAAACGACCTCGTTGGGGTCGACGTCGTGCTTGATGGACAGCTCGCGCGAGGGGATGACGCCCTCGGTCTTGTAGCCGATGTCGAGGAGGACCTCGTCACGGTCCACCTTGACGATGGTGCCGTCGACGATGTCGCCGTCGTTGAAGTACTTGATGGTCGCGTCGATTGCCGCGAGGAAGTCCTCTTCCGACCCGATGTCGTTGATGGCCACCTGGGGCGCGTCGTAGTCGGGAAGAGTGGAGAGCGAGGTCATGTGGAAGTGATTCCTTGGGGTGGATAGAAGTCGTACGGACGCGCGAGAAGCCCTCTTTCACGATGCCGGCGACGAATGTCGGGACATGGCGAGCGTGGATCCGCTCCGTATGGAACCCAGGCAGACCGCAAGCGCACCGCTCAGCGTACGCGTGGGCGGCCTCGCACGTCCAACCGAGCCGGTCGGTGTCACCAGCCGGCGGGCCAGGCGTGCAGGTCACCCGTGTCCGCGACGGCACGCAGGAGGGCGTCGGCGCGCTCGACCACGACGTCACGACGGGGGCGGGCCGCCAGGTCGACGAGGGCCCACAGGTCCGCCGCACGGGCCTGCTCGAGCACCTCGGCCCGGTCCCCACCGCGGTGCGCCAACCATGCGCCGACCGCTGCGTCCGCCCAGGCCGGGTCACGGTGCATCCGCACGACGTTGCCCAGGTCCGTGGCGGGATGCCCGCTGTGGGCGTACTCCCAGTCCACCACTGCCAGCACCGCCCCCTCCGACGAGACCAGCACGTTCTTGGGGTTGAGGTCGGAGTGGACCACACACGTACGCCCCGCTGTGGCGAGCAGGTCCTCGGCTCGGCGCGCGACGGAGGCCAGGGCCCGCACCTGCGTGCTCGACCAACCCACGAGCCCGGGGGCGTGCTGGTCCACCCACTCCTCGAGGTCCAGGTCGAGGGGGCGGGGCACCAGGTCGGCGTCCACGAAGCTGCCTGCCCGCAGGGTCGCCATGCCCGCCAAGGTCGCAGCGACGTGGCCCATGGCGGCCCCCATGCGGGCGCGACGCGCGTCGTCGAAGCCCGCCAGCGCGAGGTCGCCGCGCAGGCCCTCGCACCACGACGTCACCAGGAGCCCGGGGCGGTCGGCGTCGTCGTCGCCCAGGCGCACCTCGAGCACCTCCGGCACCGGCACCAGCCCGCGCACGAGGCGCAGCACTGCCGCGTCGACCTCGGGCGCCGAGGCACCCCGGCCGGAGCCCGGCGGGTGGATGCGGACCACGCACCTCTCCCCCGCTGCCTCGGCGAGGAACGTCAGGCCCGACGCCCCTCCCTCGAGCGGCACCAGTGACGAGGGCTCGAGGTCCATGGGGGCATCGTGGCACGTCGGACTAGGCTCAGCTCTCGTGGAGGATCACCTGCCCCAGGCGGTGCGTGTCGAACGGCGCCCGGTCGACGAGGCGGAGTCGAGGTCGGCCAACGGCCCCGACTGGGACCGCTACGCCGACGAGTACCAGGCCACGCACGGCGGATTCCTGGGCGACGCCGGCTTCCTGTGGGGTCCGGAGGGACACACGGAGGACGAGCTCGGCGCCCTGGGCGACGTCGCGGATCGTGACGTGCTCGAGGTCGGCAGCGGCGCCGGCCAGTGCGCGCGCTGGGTCCGTCGACGCGGGGGCCGCGGCTACGGCCTGGACCTGTCCCACCGCCAGCTCCAGCACTCCCGGCGCATCGACGCGGAGACCGGGGTGCTCGTGCCCTCGGTCCGCGGCACCGCGACACACCTGCCGTTCGCCGACGACTCCTTCGACATCGTCTTCTCGGCGTTCGGCGCGCTGCAGTTCGTCGCCGACATCGAGACGGCGGTCGCCGAGGTGCGCCGCGTGCTGCGGCCCGGCGGACGCTTCGCCTTCTCCGTCACGCACCCCACCCGCTGGTCGTTCCCCGACGACCCCGGCGAGGCTGGCCTGACGGCCACCCAGTCCTACTGGGACCGGACTCCCTACGTCGAGGTCGACGACGAGTCCGGCCAGGTCTCCTACGTGGAGCACCACCGCACCCTGGGCGACTGGGTGCGCCTCCTCTCCGGGGCCGGTTTCACCCTCCTCGACCTCATGGAGCCGGAGTGGCCGGACGAGCACGACCGGGTGTGGGGCGGGTGGTCACGGCTGCGCGGCAGGCTCACCCCCGGCACCGCGATCTTCGTCGCCGACCTCCGCTAGGGGCACGTACGACGAAGGGCCGGCTCCGAGGAGGAGCCGGCCCTTCGTGCGCTGTGCCTGGTGTCAGGCGGCGTTCTTCTTGCGGCTGGTGAGCACCAGCACGAGGCCGATCAGCAGCGCGAGGCCACCGGCGATGTAGCCGACCAAGGGGACCGTCTCGGTGAGCAGCCGGATCTTGTCGGCGTTGTCCTTGCTCTCCTTGGCGCCCGTCGAGACCTGCTCGTCGGTGAACCCGAGGTCGAGGTCGAGGATCTTGGTGCCGTCCTCCAGCACGCGGACCTCGTGCTGGGTCTGGTTGACGATCGCGCCGGTCAGCGGCTCGACGTAGATGTACTTGTCCTGGCTGTAGACACCGTCAGTGCCCTCGACGACCTCCGCCTGCTCGTTCTCCACGAGGATGTGGAACTTGTACACCTCGAGGCCGTCGATCTCCTCGGTGCCCTCGTAGGTGGCGTCCACCGGGGCGTCCAGCATGCTGTCCCAGTAGGGATAGGTCTTCTTCTCGGTGTCGAAGGGGAACTTGTTGACCAGGCCCTCCTTCTCCTCAGCGGTGAGGTACTGGCCGTTGACCGACATGGCGGTCACGCGGTCGGTCGCGAAGACGTCCTCGCTGGCGCTGACCAGTCGCTTCTGGGGGTCCTTGTCGTCGACGCAGTCCGGAACGTCGCCCTCGTCGATCACCAAGCAGGTCGTGTTGACCCACACGATCACCTCGTCGTCCGAACGGTCGGCGTCGGCGCGGGTCACGCTCGTGGCCTTGACAGGGATGGTCTCCAGGTCACCGGTCTCGGGGTTCAGCTTGTCGGCGGTGCCGTCCAGCCGGGTGGTGGAGTCGACGTCCAGGGGCGTCTTCTTCACCTGTCCGGGCACCCAGAAGCTGGCGAGCAGGGCGCCCACCAACAAGAAGGCGCCCAGTCCAAGCAGCACCGAGCCAATGATCTTGCGCACGTTGAGTTCCCTCCCAGGCATCAAACTAAGTCGCCGAAGGCTACCAGCAAGTACGCCCATTGGTCCGCCAGTTGGGACGGGATTCCTGAGCAGTTGTCCCGGCCCCCGCGCGGCGGCCCCGAACCACGACTCCGGCGGCTGACCGTGTGCCAAGATCCGGACCTGTGAGCGACCAGTACGTGCTGCGCGAGGAGCAGGTGGACGACGACTCCTCCGCCCTCCCCCACCCCGTCGTCGTGCTCGGGGTGGTCCTGGTCGTGCTGCAGCTGGTCCTCCGGGGCTGGGCCAGCCTGGGAGGCTGGTTCTCCGCCGACGACTTCGAGCTGATGAGTCGCCTCCACGGCACGCCCCTGACCTGGGAGCAGGCCACGACGCCGCACGACAGCCAGCTGATGCCCGGAGGCATCGTCCTGTCCTGGCTGATGAGCGCGTCCGGGCCGTTCAACTGGACCGTGGCGGCGTGGAGCCTGGTCGCGATGCAGGCCCTCGCCTCCGTGGCGTGCCTGCTCATGCTGGTGGTGGCCTTCGGCCGGCGCTGGGCGATCCTCCCGCTGCTGGCCCTCTACCTCTTCTCCCCCCTCACCATCACCGCCTACATGTGGTGGTCCGCGGCCATCAACCAGCTCCCGGCACAGGCGGCCTTCTTCCTCACCTTCGCCGCTGCGATCCGCTACTTCCGGACCCGCCGGCTGGTCTGGCTGGGCCTCACGGTCCTCGCCATCGCCCTCGGGCTGGCCTTCTACGTGAAGGCGGTCCTCCTGCTGCCCCTGGTCGCCGGGCTCGCCGTCCTGTTCTTCGCCCCCCGCTCCCCGGGGGCCGGTGGCCGGCTCGCACGGACGGCCCGCCGCCTCGTGGCGACCGTGCGCGCGTACGCCCCCCTGTGGGCCGCCCTGCTCGTCCTCGGCGGCGCCTACTCCTGGTACTACCTCGACACGGTGGACAACCCCCTCGAGGGAGTCGAGCTGGCGTGGTTCGACCTGGCGGACGCCATGCTCCGCACCACCCTCGTCCCCACGCTGGCGGGAGGCCCGTGGACCTGGCGCAACCCCATCCCTCCACGCGCCCTCGTCGACCCGCCGACGTGGGGCGTCGTCCTGGCCTGGGTTCTCCTGGTGGTCTGCATCGTCTGGCTGGCCCGCCGGGGCACTGCGCACTGGCGCGCCCTGGTCCTGCTGGGTGCGTACCTCGCCGCGGACCTCGCCCTCCTGGGAATGGGTCGCGGGTTCGTGGTCGGGACGGTGAGCGCCCACGAGCTGCGCTACCTCGCCGACGCCATGCCGGTGATCACTCTGTGCCTGGGCCTGCTGGTGCTGGGCGTCCGGGCCACGGACGAGGACCCGCTCG
>JAJPEO010000376.1 GCA_021166815.1 Nocardioides sp. | reverse complement strand
CTTCGCCCGCGAGGTGGAGCGACGCAGCGGGGGAGAGGTCACCACTGCGTGGTGGCGCAAGGACCGCGACCCGGAGCAGCTGTTCGTCGACTACAACCAGAACACGCGCGACCACACGATCGCGGCCGCCTACTCCGTGCGCGGCGTGCCGGAGGCGACCGTGTCCGCCCCCGTGACGTGGGAGGAGGTCCAGCGGTGCGAGCCGCAGGACTTCACGGTGGCCACGATGCCCGGACGCTTCCGGGAGCTGGGCGACCTCCACCACGACATCGACGACCACGTGTTCGACCCGGGGGTCCTGCTCGAGTGGGCAGACCGGGAGGACCTTCCGGCGACGGAATAGCCCCACCGGACTAGACAGGCACTACCCGGATGGGCGGGTGCGTCCTACCCTGAGGACATGTTCACACTCGACGGGGGTTGGCGGTCGTGGATGGAGCAGCTCACGGGGCTCCTCAGCGACCTTGACGAAGGGGAACAGGTGCGACTCGGCGAGCCTGCTGAGCCGGCGCGGCCCTCGGGCCTGCTGCGCCAGCGACGCACCAATCCGCCGCCGGTGCGCTACGTGCAGTTCATCGGCGGTCCGGACGTCGTCACGGTGGAGTGCGTGGGGTCTGCGAGCTTTGGGGGCCAGTGGACCATGTCGCGCGAGACCGAGAAGGCGCTGGAGCGCGCTGGCTGGTCGTGGCCGGTGCCTGGCTCCGCGCCTTGCTTCCGGCGCCACGGGCGCCACGGCGAGGCGATGTGGCTCGCCGAGTCCGCACTGTCGGCCTTGGCGCTGCTGGGGGCCGATCCGGCCACCCTCCAGCTCAGCGAGGCCTCCTCCAGGACGGTCGTCGGCCACCAGTAGGCTTGCCGGTCGTGGGTATCCAGATCACGCCGAGCATCCTCAACGCCGACTTCGCCCGACTGGGTGAGGAGGTCGCGCGCATCTCCAGCGCGGACTGGGTGCACGTCGACGTCATGGACAACCACTTCGTCCCCAACATGACGTTCGGGCCGGCCATGGTCGAGGCCCTGAGCCGGAGCACCTCGATCCCCCTCGACGCACACCTGATGATCGAGGACTGCGACCGCAACGCCCCGGCATATGTCGAGGCCGGAGCCGGCAGCGTGACCTTCCACGTGGAGGCCACCAAGGCGCCGGTCCGCCTGGCTCGTGAGATCCGGGCGATGGGCGCACGCGCGTCGATGGCCCTGAAGCCGGCCACGCCGATCGAGCCGTACGAGGCCCTGCTCCCCGAGCTGGACATGCTCCTCATCATGACGGTGGAGCCGGGATTCGGCGGGCAGAAGTTCCTGGACCTGTGCCTGCCCAAGATCCGGCGCGCCCGCGAGCTGATGCGCAAGCACGGCGTGGAGACGTGGCTCCAGGTGGACGGAGGCGTCTCCGTCGACACGATCGCCCGTTGTGCCGAGGCGGGCGCCGACGTGTTCGTCGCCGGATCGGCGGTCTACTCCGCTGACGACCCTGACGCGATGGTGCGCGACCTGCGAGCCCGCGCCGAGGCGACAGCCGACCTGAGCGCCTGAGCGCCTGAGCGGCGCCGGCCGGGCGGCCGGTGTCGCCCACGTCACCGTGGACCGGTGGTCGGGAATCTCCTGCGATGTGGCAGGCTTGGCCCAGCAAGAGCTCGCGTGCTCTGGGGGCGGTGAAACTCCGCACCGGCGGTGACCGAGGTCGAAGGCAGTCTGCTCGACCCGGAAGTCCGCGACCCGGCCACAGCCAGTGTCCGGTTGACCAGGTGGAACTCCTGGACCGACGGTCAAAGTCCGGATGAGAAGCGCACGCAGCGGGTGTCCGCGCCCGCGCGCATCCGTCAACGCCCCCGGTGTGATCGCGACACCGTTCAGGAGGCGAGATGGTCAACCCCGAGGCAGAGCGCACCGCCATGGCGCGCGCCCTCGAGATCGCCGCCACCCCCGGTGTCCCGCTCGGTCCCAATCCTCGTGTGGGCTGCGTCCTGCTCTCCCCGGACGGCACCGTCGTCGCCGAGGGCCACCACCGCGGTGCCGGCACGCCCCACGCCGAGGCGGCCGCCCTCGCGGCGGCCGGTGACCGGGCCCGCGGCACCACCGCGGTCGTCACCCTCGAGCCGTGCAACCACACCGGCCGTACGGGCCCCTGTGCCGACGCGCTCGTCCGAGCCGGGGTGGCCCGCGTCGTCGTGGCTCGCCGGGACCCGAACCCGGAAGCCCAGGGCGGGACCACGACGCTGCGGGACGCAGGCATCGAGGTGGTCCACGGGCTGATGGAGACCGAGTCGGCCCACCTCAACCGAGCGTGGGAGTTCGGCCTGCGCCACGAGCGCCCCCTGGTCACGTGGAAGTTCGCAGCCAGCCTCGACGGACGCAGTGCCGCCGCTGACGGCACGAGCCGGTGGGTCTCGAGCGCCGCCGCGCGGCGCGACACCCACCGCCTGCGCGGCGAGTGCGACGTGATGCTGGTGGGGTCCAACACCATCGCCGTCGACGATCCCCGACTCACGGTGCGAGACGACGAGGGCCACGACGTCGCCCACCAGCCGCTCCGCGTGGTCATGGGCCAGAGGGACCTGGCACCCGACCGCAACGTCTTCGACGACGCCGCCCCCACGCTGCACGTCCGCAGCCACGACCCGGCAGAGGTGCTCTCGGAGCTGTTCGACCTGGGGCGCCGCCACGTCTTCCTCGAGGGAGGACCCACGGTGGCCGCGGCGTTCCTGCGGGCCGGCCTGGTCGACGAGGTCGTGGCGTACGTCGCTCCGGTGCTGCTCGGCGCCGGTCGGGGCGCAGTCGGCGACCTCGGCATCACCACGATCGCCGACGCGCTGTCCCTGCGCATCGACGACGTGACCGTCCTGCCCGCGGCAGGCTCCGATCCGGCCAACGTCCGCCTGACCATGACCCCTGGAGGTTCTTCCTGATGTTCACCGGAATCGTCGAGGAGCTCGGCTCCGTGAGGGCGGTGGAGGAGCGTGGCGACGCGCTGCGCCTCACCGTGGCTGCCGAGGCCGTCCTCGAGGGCACCGGGCTCGGTGACTCGATCGCCGTCAACGGCTGCTGCCTGACCGTCGCCGAGCGCGACGACGACTCGTGGGTCGCCGACGTGATGCAGGAGACGCTCGACAAGACCACGCTCGGCTCCCTGCGAGCCGGTGACGCGGTCAACCTCGAGCGTGCGGTCACCATGGCGACCCGGCTCGGTGGTCACCTGGTGCAAGGCCACGTGGACGGGGTCGGGACCGTCATCGCCCGCACCCCCAGCGACAACTGGGAGGTCGTGGAGATCTCGCTGCCGTCCCACCTGGCGCACTACCTGGTCGACAAGGGATCGATCACCGTCGACGGCGTCAGCCTGACGGTGGTCGAGGCCCGAGCCGACAGCTTCACCGTCAGCCTCATCCCCGAGACCCTCGCGCGCACCACCCTGGGCACGCGCACCGTCGGCGACCGGGTGAACCTCGAGGCCGACGTCATCGCCAAGCACGTCGAGAAGCTGCTCGCCAGCGGACTCGTCGAGCGTCTCACCACTGAAGGAGATCGTCCATGAGCGTCCGTCTGGACCCTGTCGAGCAGGCCATCGCCGACATCGCCGCCGGCAAGGCGGTGGTCGTCGTCGACGACGAGGAGCGCGAGAACGAGGGGGACATCATCTTCGCGGCCTCCAAGGCCACCCCGGAGCTGATGGCGTTCACCATCCGCCACTCCAGCGGAGTCATCTGCGCGCCGATGCCGGGAGCGATCCTCGACCGGCTCGAGATCCCCTTGATGACGCCCCACAACCGCGACGCCTACCGCACCGCGTACACGATCTCGGTGGACGCCCGCGACGGCGTGACGACGGGCATCTCGGCGGCCGACCGCTCCCGCACGGTCCGCGCCCTGGCGGACTCGGCGACCGAGCCGTGGGAGCTGACCCGGCCCGGGCACGTGTTCCCCCTGCGCTACCGCGAGGGTGGGGTGCTCGTGCGCCGCGGGCACACCGAGGCCGCGGTCGACCTGGCCCGGCTCGCCGGCCTCACCCCCGTGGGAGTGCTGGTCGAGGTCGTCAACGACGACGGCTCGATGAAGCGCGCCCCCGAGCTGCGGGAGTTCGCCGACGAGCACGGCCTCTCGATGATCTCCATCGAGGACCTGGTGCGCTTCCGGCGCCGCCACGAGCGCCACGTCGAGCGGGTGGCCGAGACGCTGCTGCCGACCGACACGGGGGAGTTCACCGCCTACGGCTACCGCATCACCATCGACGCCAGCGAGCACATCGCGCTGGTGCACGGTGACATCTCCGGACCCGATCCGGTCCTGACCCGGGTCCACTCCGAGTGCCTCACCGGGGACGTCCTGGGCAGCCACCGCTGCGACTGCGGGCCCCAGCTGAACGAGGCGATGGAGCGGGTCGTCCAGGAGGGCCGCGGGGTGATCATCTACCTGCGCGGGCACGAGGGGCGTGGGATCGGGCTGGTGGCCAAGCTGCAGGCCTACCAGCTCCAGGACGGCGGCCGCGACACCGTCGACGCCAACCTCGACCTGGGGCTGCCTGCCGACGCGCGCCACTACGGCACGGCGACGCAGATCCTGCGCGACCTCGGGGTGGAGGCGGTGCGGCTGATGACCAACAACCCCGACAAGACGCGCAGCCTCGAGGACTTCGGGATCCGGGTCGCCGAGAGGGTCCCGTTGTCCCTGCACGCCACGCGCCACAACGTCGAGTACCTGCGCACCAAGCGTGACCGGATGGGTCACGAGCTTCCCGACATCGCGACCGACCACCAGGACGAGAACGAGTCCTCGCAGCCCCAAGGAGCAACCTCATGAGCGGCGCCGGAGCCCCCACCAGCCAGCCCTTCGACGCCAGCGACCTGCGCGTCGCGGTCGTGGCGGCGAGCTGGCACGACGAGGTCATGGGCGGCCTCGTCGCCGGGGCCGAGCGTGCCCTGGCGGCGCACCGGGTGGCCGACCACGTGCTCGTACGTGTCCCCGGCACCTTCGAGCTGCCGGTGGTGGCCGATGCCCTGTGCGAGGAGTACGACGCGGTCGTCGCGCTCGGCGTGGTGATCCGCGGCGGCACGCCCCACTTCGACTACGTGTGCGGGGCGGCCACCGACGGGCTGACCCGGGTGGCGCTCGACAACGGCGTCCCGGTGGGGTTCGGCGTGCTGACCTGCGACACCGAGGAGCAGGCGCTGGACCGCGCGGGGCTGGAGGGCTCGAGCGAGGACAAGGGCTGGGAGGCGACCGCTGCGGCCCTGGAGACGGCGCGGGTGCTCCGCGGCGTGCGTCCCCCGGACGCCGCCTGGGGCGACGACGAGGAGTGAGCGCCGCTGCTTGGGACCGGCGCGCCCGTGGTGGGTCCGACCGCCTAGGCTTGTCCTCCGTGAAGACCTTCGAGGAGTTGTGGGCCGAGCTGTCCGCCAAGGCCGTCGAACGACCGGCCGGGTCCGGCACCGTGCGCCAGCTGGACGCCGGGGTCCATGCGATCGGCAAGAAGCTCCTCGAGGAGGCTGCCGAGTCGTGGATGGCAGCCGAGCACGAGGGCAAGGACGCCACCGCGCTGGAGATCAGCCAGCTCCTCTACCACGCGCAGGTGCTGATGCTCGCCACCGGCCTGACGCTCGACGACGTCTACGCACACCTGTGAGGACCCGATGACCCTGCGCATCGCCGTACCCAACAAGGGAGCCCTGTCCCAGGCGGCCTCCGAGATCCTCAGGGAGTCCGGCTACCGTCAGCGCAGCGACTCCAAGGAGCTCGCCCTGGTCGACGCCGAGAACGGCGTCGAGTTCTTCTACCTCCGTCCGCGCGACATCGCGCTCTACGTCGGCGAGGGCACCCTCGACGTCGGCATCACCGGCCGCGACCTGCTCCACGACTCCGGCGCCAAGGCCGAGGAGGTCATGAGCCTGGGCTTCGGACGCTCGCGCTTCCACTTCGCCGGGCCGGCCGGCAAGTTCACCGAGCTCGAGCAGCTGCGCGGCCTGCGCATCGCGACGTCGTACGTCGGCATCGTCGAGGACTACCTCTTCCGGCACGGTGTCGAGGCGAGCGTGACCCGTCTCGACGGGGCGGTCGAGACCAGCATCCAGCTCGGTGTGGCCGACGTGATCGCCGACGTGGTCGAGACCGGCTCGACGCTCCGTGCGGCGGGACTGGCCACCTTCGGCGAGTGCATCCTGGAGTCCGAGGGAGTGCTCATCTCCCGCACGGGAGCCAGCCCCGAGGGCTTCGAGATCTTCCGGCGCCGCGTCGAGGGCGTCCTGGTGGCCCGCAGCTACGTGATGATGGACTACGACATCGAGTCCTCCAACCTCGATGCCGCGACCCGGGTCGCCCCGGGCAAGGAGGGACCGACCATCTCCCCGCTCGGCAAGGAGGGCTGGGTGGCCGTCCGCGTCATGGTGCCCCGTGCCGGGTCGCAGCGCCTCATGGACGAGCTCTACTCGCTGGGCGCGCGGGCGATCCTCTTGACGGACATCCATGCCTGCCGCCTCTGAGCCGCCTGCGCTGCCGTCGCTGCCCCAGACCTGGCACCCGGTGGGCATCCGCATCGCGGTCGTGTTCTTCGGGCTCACCCTCGTCGCGGTGAGCGCCGGGGCCTGGTTCGGGTTCGACGCCGACGTGCGCGAGCGCTTCACCTTCCTCCAGCGCGCCACCCTGGTGTTCTTCGGCCTCGCGATGGCCTTCCTCGGATGGCTGCTCTGGCGCTGTCGCGCGACGGCGGAGATGGAGGGCCTGGTCGTGGTCAACGGGCTGCGCCGACGGGTCTACGCCTGGGAGGAGATCCTCGGTGTGCACCTCCCGCCGGGGGCTCCGTGGGCGACGCTCGACCTCGCCGACGGCACGACCGTCTCCGTCCTCGGCCTGCAGGGATCGGACGGTGATCGCGCCCAGCGTGGCGTAC
>JAJPEO010000341.1 GCA_021166815.1 Nocardioides sp. | reverse complement strand
CCGCCGCGTCACCCTCTACGCAGCAGTCGGCACCGAGCCCGACACGCGGCCCCTGATCGAGGCGCTCCACCGCGCGGGCGTCGAGGTGCTGCTGCCCGTGGTCCTGGTCCCCGGCTTGGCGGTGTCCGCGCGCGGCGAGCGCCTGGGCCGCGGGGGCGGCTGCTACGACCGGGCGCTGGCCCGCGTCGGCGACGTGCCCGTCGTGGTGGTGCTGCACCCCGAGGAGGTGGGCGTCGACGTGCCGGTCGAGCCGCACGACCGCCCGGTCACGCACGTGCTCACCGCGGGCGGGGTCTCGGCGATCAGTCGGCCGGCCTGAGCACCAAGGTGTCCTTGCCGGCCGCCTCGACGGCGTCCCGGGAGAACGCCCAGGTCAGGTAGTCGCCCTTGACCCACAGCTCGGTCTGGTCGGAGTAGTGCGACGAGGCCGGGTGGCCGCTCACGCCGGTGAGGTTGATCCAGCGCGAGTCGTCCAGGTCGGCGAGCGAGACGATCATCCGCATCGACGGCGCCGAGGTGACCTCGTAGCCCTGGACGGCGTCCCAGGCCGTGGCGTCCACGATCGACCCGCCGCCGCCGACCTTCCAGCCGTCGCGGTTGAAGAGCCGCTCGATCGGCGCGATGCCGGACTCGCCCAGGGTGCCGGAGCGCAGGTCCATGCGGTGGATGTGGCCCCAGGTCCAGCGACGCGGGTCGCGGGCCTGGCGTCGGGTGAGGTCGTCGCGGGCGTCCATCATCGCCTGGCGCAGGATGTCGTCGCGGCGCTCCACCACGTCGGTGTCGGCGTTGTCCCACCACGGCCCGGCGGGGTCGTCGAGCAGGCCGCTCACGACCTGGAACCAGCGCCCGCCGCCGTCGGGCCAGTTGCCCTCGCGGAGGTCGTCGTGGAAGGTCAGCGCGAGCAGGTGGCGCCACACGGCGTTGAAGTACGCCGCGGGGGCGCTGTCGGCCGGCTGGGAGAAGTCCCAGTCGGCGAGCAGGCGCTGGGCGCGGCGGTGGTACGGCGACAGGTCGTCGATGTCGAGCAGGTAGGGGACGAGCACCGCGCCCATCGGGTTCACCGAGTCCAGCTGCAGGCTCTCCATCTCGCCGATGGACAGCTCGCCCTCCTGCTCCAGCAGGGTGCGGATGCGGGTGGAGCGGTAGCCGGCGTCCCAGTCGCGGGTGAGGAGGTAGGGGTAGCGCTCGTCGACGACGGCCTGGTTGGCGGTGACGATGAACCCCTCGTCGGGGTCGAGCACGCTCGGCAGGCCGTCGAAGGGGATGAAGTCGCCGGTCCAGTCGTTGGCCGAGACCCAGCCCTCGACCGGCATCCAGCCGTCGTTGCCGGACTTGCGGATAGGCACCCGGCCGGGAGCCTGGTAGCCGATGTGGCCCTCGCGGTCGGCGTAGACGAGGTTCTGCGCCGGCACCGCGAAGCTCGCGGCCGCCTCGCGGAACTCGTCCCAGTCCGAGGCCCGGTTGAGCATGAGGATGGCGTCCGCGGTCGGCGACGGGTCGAGCGCGGTCCACGCCAGCGCGACGGCGTAGCCGGTGCCACGCTCCCCCGGCTCGTCCGTGGGCGCGTTGGCCCCGACGGTGGCGAAGTCGGCGGAGACGTCGCTGATCAGCGGCCCGTGGTCGGTCTCGCGGATGCGCAGCTCGAAGTCGTCACCGCCCGCGACCTCGATGGTCTCGGTGCGCACCGCCATCGGACGCGACCGGCCGTCCTGGATCCAGCGGTCGTCGCCGTCGGTCTGCTCGAGGAACAGGTCGGTCACGTCGGGACCGAGGTTGGTGAAGCCCCAGGCGATGTCGGCGTTGTGGCCGATGATCACGCCGGGCACCCCGGAGAAGGTGAACCCGGACGAGTCCAGCGTGCAGTCCGCGGACGCCTTGGTGCAGTGCAGGCCCATCTGCACCCAGATGCCGGGCTGGCTGATGCCGAGGTGGGGGTCGTTGGCGAGCAACGGCGCGCCGGTCGCGCTGTGGTCGCCGTCGACCACCCAGGAGTTGGAGCCGATGCCGTCGCCGCGGCCGAGGAGCTCGGGCACGGCCGCCATGCGCTCCTTGACCTGGGCGAAGGCAGGTACGGCGGCCGCGGGCCAGGCCGGACGGGTCGGGTTGCGGGTCGCGTTGCCGCTGGCGTTCTGCTCGAAGACGCCGTCGACCACGCCGCCGCCCGTGACGATCGGCGGGTGCGCGTCGTAGTCGTACGCCGGGTGGAGCTGCTCGATCTGCTCGACGTCGTGGTCGAGGGAGAGCAGGACCCGGTCGACCTCGTCCTCCATGTTGCCGCGCAGGTCCCACGCCATTGCCTTGAGCCAGGCCAGGGAGTCCACCGGGGTCCACGGCTCCGGCTCGTAGTCGAGCCCGCCCAGCCCGAGGACGGCGTACTCGGCGGCCAGCCGTGACGGGCTGCGGGAGGCGAGGTAGGCGTTGACGCCCTCGGCGTAGGCGGTCAGGGCGTCGCGGGTGTCGGGGCGCAGCAGGGCCCACTCCCGCTCGGCCACGCGGCGCCAGCCCATCGTGCGGATGAACTTGTCGGTCTCGAGGGTCTCCTCGCCGAAGATCTCGGAGAGCCGTCCGGCAGTGACGTGGCGCCGCAGGTCCATCTCGAAGAAGCGCTCCTGGGCGTGCACCCAGCCCTGGCCGCGCAGCAGGTCGGCGTCGCTCTCGGCATAGATGTGGGCGATGCCGTGGTCGTCGCGGATGACCTCCACCTCGGCGGCGAGCCCCGTCACCTCGACCGTCCCGTCGACCTGCGGCAACGGGCGGCGTACGGCCCACGTGGTGACCGCGGCGAGCACCAGCAGGAGGAGCACCAGCCCGAGCGCGATCCACGCGACCCATCGCACCGGCCTGGGGGCCGCGCTGCGCAGGATCTGCCACGCCGAGGGGACGGCGTCGTTGTGGGTGCTGACGGGTGTGACCGGCTGCTCGCTCATGGGACTGGTCATTGTGCCGTATCATTGGCAGTCGAAGGGCCTGAGTGCCAGCGCGTCGCGCCGGTGATCGGCAAGTCCCTCTTCCTCGTCTCCCGAAAGACCCACCATGCCCACCTATCAGTACGCCTGTACCGAGTGCGACCACGCGTTCGAGCAGTTCCAGAGCTTCACCGAGGACGCCCTCACCGTGTGCCCCGAGTGCCAGGGGCGGCTCCGCAAGGTGTTCAACGCCGTCGGGGTCGTCTTCAAGGGCTCGGGCTTCTACCGCACCGACAGCCGCTCGAGCGGCTCGTCGAGCAGCACCTCGACCAGCTCGACCACCCCGTCGAGCTCGTCCAGCAGCTCGACCAGCACGTCGACGCCCAGCTCCTCGAGCAGCTCCACCCCAGCGGCCGCCGCCGGCTGACAGGCCCGCAACCGTCCACAGGCGGTG
>JAJPEO010000323.1 GCA_021166815.1 Nocardioides sp. | reverse complement strand
CGCTCGAGGGCGCGCGCCACGATGCCGTTGTGCGAGGCGAACGGCGCCGCCGTGGCGACGTCGGCGTGGGCGATGGCCGCGACCACCAGGGCGGGCGTACCGGTCGAGGCGAGCAGCATCTGCGCCACCGCCTGCAGCCGGTCGGCCGAGGCGGCGTCACGGGGGCGGCCCAGCTCCTCGGCCGGCAGCACGCCCTGCCCGGCGACGGCGTGCAGCCGCGCGATCGCCTGCAGGGGCGCGGTCTTGAGCAGCGGGGCGAGGGCGAGCATCGAGGCGGACAGGCGTACTGCATCCTGCGCGATCTCGTCGCCTCCGCCCTCGGTGACCTCCTCCAGCGTCGAGGACGAGCCCTCGAGCACGGCGCTGGCGTGGGCGCCCTTGAGCAGCGACGCGGCGGTCATCTCGGGGGTGGTGCGCCGCAGGCCGCGGTCGCGCAGCAGCGCGTCGATGCCGTCGCGGGCGGCGGCGAAGGCCGACGGCACTCCCTCGAGGTCGTTGATCCAGGCCAGTGGGTCGGTGCTCACGCCCACCCACGCTAGTAGCCTGACGTCGATGAGCGACGACCAGGCCGCCCCGCACCGTGATCCCGCCCTGTCCTTCGGCAGCGTGGCGGGCGCCTACGACCGCGGGCGCCCCGGATACCCGCCCGCCGCGGTGGCGTGGGCCGTGGGCCAGGAGCCGCGGATCGTTCTCGAGCTCGGGGCCGGCACCGGCAAGCTGACCGCCGAGCTCGTACGCCAGGGCCACGCGGTCCACGCGACCGACCCCGACCCCGCGATGCTCGAGGTGCTGCGCGAGCGGGTGCCGGAGTGCAGCAGCCGCCAGGCCAGCGCCGAGGAGATCCCGGCCAACGACCGGTCGGTCGACGTCGTGGTGATCGGCCAGGCGTTCCACTGGTTCGACCACGCGCGGGCGCTGCCCGAGATCGCGCGGGTGCTGCGCCCCGACGGCCACGTCGCGATCGTCCACAACGCGCGCGACACCCGCATCCCGTGGGTGCGACGCCTGGGCGCGCTCCTCGGCGACCAGGACCACCTCCACGTGCCGGAGGCGCTGGTGACCAGTGACCTGTTCGGCTTCGTCGAGGACCACTCCTTCAAGCACTGGCAGGACGTCAACCGCGAGTCGATCCTCGACCTGGCGCTGTCGCGCTCGACCATCGCCGTGCTCGGCGACGAGGAGCGCGGGGCCCGGCTCGAGGCGGTCCTGGCGTTCTACGACGACTACGGCCGGGGCATGGACGGCATGCAGGTCCCGTACGTCACCCACTGCTACCGCGCCGCCGTGGTCGAGGGGCGTGACCAGCCCTCCCCCACGAGCGACGGGCCGGACGCGGCGACAGGGGCGGACGAGTCGCCGTCCGGCGCCCCGGACCCCCAACCGGGCGCAGGCCCGGTCGTGTCCGACGGCACCGACACCGACATGCTCCTGATCGACTTCCGCTGAGGCAGGCCTGCCCAGACCCCAGCGCGGGTCAGCCGACGTAGACGGCCAGGACGTCCACGGCCAGGTCCGCCAGGTCCTCGAACTCCGTCGACCGGTCGGCGACCTGCACGACCGTGGCCTCGTACAGCCGGCTGTCCAGCACGACCGCGGCGGTGACGACCAGCGGGTCGGCCTGCTTGACCAGGAGGACGGCCTGGCCGTTGTCGAGGGTGCGCGAGGAGATCTCGTAGCGGCCCGGCGGCCTCGACCAGCGGCCGACGTAGTCCTCGGCCGTGCCGGAGGTGCGTTCGTTGCCCCACGCGATGTCGAGCTCGGCGCCCGTGAGGACGGCCGAGCACTGCTGCAGGCCGCCGCCGTTCCAGCGGACCTCGACGACCTCGTGGCCGGTGGCCTTCTCGAGCTGGGCCTCCGTGATGGCCCGGCACCAGGGCTCGCCCTCGTCGGGGAACAGCTCGGCGCCCGAACCCGGCACGAGGTCGGTGGACACCGAGGTGCCGGGCTCGACCGGGGAGGTGCTGGTGTCATCGGGGTCGGCGGGCTCGTCGGGAGAACCCGTGGGGCTGCAGCCGGCGGCGAGTGCCGCCACCAGCACAGCCGTGACCAGGCCTCGAAGTCGCATGCGGGCCACTATCCCACCGGCGTCCGCGCCTGATCGATCGTGTCCGTGCGCGTGAGTAGGGTCACCCCCATGTGGCGCTGGCGACGCACCCACCTCGGCGGTGAGGCAGACCGCGCCACCTTCCGCGCCCTCCACAACGCCTCGCTCGCGAGCCCCGCCCTGCGCGAGGGGCTCACCGCGGCCAGTGCCGAGCGCAGCCTCAAGCACCTGCGGGCGCTGCTCGGCACGCCGGCGGCCGGTCTCGCCGACACCAACGGCCTGCTGGCCTGGGACGGCACCGGGGGCCACCACCGCTCGCAGCTGCAGGAGGCGGTGCGTGAGGTCACCGACGGCGGTTCGACGATGATCGTCGACGAACGGGTGCTCACCTGCGACGACGGCGGCTGCCAGGTACGCCAGGCGATCGTGAGTCCCCTGGTCGTCGAGGACACCCTGGTGGGCGCGCTGGTGGTCGGGGCACCGCACACGACCGGCGGCCTGGTGCAGGCAGCCGACGAGGTCGCGGCGTGGGTCAGTGGGCAGCTGGAGCTGGCCGAGCTGGGGGCCTCGCGCACCCGCCTGGTCGAGGCGGAGGTCCGGGCCCTGCGCGCCCAGATCAGTCCCCACTTCATCTACAACTCCCTCGGCGCGATCGCCAGCTTCGTGCGCACCGACCCCGACCGGGCCCGCGAGCTGTTGCTGGAGTTCGCCGACTTCACCCGTTACTCCTTCCGCCGCCACGGCGAGTACACGACGCTGGCCGAGGAGCTGCGCTCCGTCGAGCGCTACCTGCTGCTGGAGCAGGCCCGCTTCGGCGACCGGCTCCAGGTGACCCTGCGGATCGCCCCGGAGGTGCTGCCGGTGGCGGTGCCGTTCCTGTGCATCCAACCGCTCGTCGAGAACGCCGTGCGCCACGGCCTCGAGGCCAGCGCCGAGCACGTGGACGGCGTCGGGCGCCTGACCATCCTGGCGCGCGACCTGGGCCGCGAGTGCGTCATCGAGGTGGAGGACGACGGGTCCGGGGAGGACCCCGAGCGCGTCCGCCGCGCCCTGGCCGGCGACAGCTCGATGGACTCCGTCGGCCTCGGCAACGTCGACCAGCGGCTGCGCAACGCCTACGGCGACGACTACGGTCTGGTCGTCGAGACCGCTCCCGGCGCCGGCACGAAGGTGATCGTGCGGGTGCCGAAGTTCGCCCCGGGGGTGCAGGTGTGACGGGTGCAGGTATGACGGGAGTGCAGCCATGACCGGGCTCACGGTGCTGGCCATCGACGACGAGCGTCCGGCGCTCGACGAGATCACGTGGCTGCTGCGCCGCGACCCCCGTGTGGGCGAGGTGCTGGGCTGCGACTCGGCCACCGAGGCGCTGCGGGTGCTGCAGGACTCCGAGGTCGACGCGGTGTTCCTCGACGTCCAGATGCCGGGCCTCACCGGCCTCGACCTGGCCCAGGTGCTCTCGCGGTTCCGCACCCCGCCGCCCATCGTCTTCGTC
>JAJPEO010000317.1 GCA_021166815.1 Nocardioides sp. | reverse complement strand
CAGCAGCGCCCGGTCCTGCGCCGCGAACGCTCGCGACTCGACGAGGCTGTTGGCGACGTGCAACTGCGTGCTCATGGGGTTCCGGTCCTCTCGAGACGCTTCCTTGCGTCTCTACCCGTAAGTGATTGAGTGCCCTGTTGGCTATTACAGTGTATCGAGACAATAAAGGTCGCCATCATCAGCGTGCGCGTGAGATGCGCCACCTTCTGCGGCTAGGCTCGCTGCGTGTCCAGCCGTCCCGAGGGTCCCGTCGGTCCCGTGGTCCGTCGCCGCGTCGAGCGGCACAGCGCCGACGGGGTCTCCTCGCGTGAGGACAGGATCGCCACCGAGGAGCCGCTGGAGATCCGCGTCGCCGTGGCGGGTGGCCCACCCGTGCGGGCCTGGACGACCATGCGGACACCGGGCGACGACTTCGACCTCGCTGCCGGCTGGGTCGTCAACGAGGGCGTGGCGCCTCCCGGGGCGATCCGGCGCGTCGACCACTGCACGGATCCCGGACCGAGGACGGCGGGTCGGGACAACGTGGTCACGGTCTCGCTGAGCGAGGCCTCGCGACTCCCCCAGCAGCTGCCGGGGATCACCGCCGGCTCGTCGGCCTGCGGCGTGTGCGGTCGGGACTCGCTGGAGGCCGCCCTCGGCTCCTCCGCAGTCCCTCGCCACGACGGTCCGGGGCTTCCTCCCGAGGTCATCCGGGGGCTGCCCGACACCCTGCGCGCCTGGCAGCCGGTCTTCGCGCAGACAGGGGGCGTGCACGCAGCGGCTCTGCTGGACCCCGCGGGCGGCATCATCGCCGCTCGCGAGGACGTGGGGCGTCACAACGCGGTCGACAAGGTGGTCGGCGCGCTGGTGCTGAGCGGGCAGTCGCCCGCGGCCGCAGCCCTGCTCGTGAGTGGTCGCGCCGGGTTCGAGCTGGTGCAGAAGGCAGTCGCCTGCGGAGCCGCACAGCTCGTCTCCGTCGGGGCTCCGACCTCCCTGGCCGTCGACCTCGCCGGAGCCGCGGGCCTGGGGCTGTGGGGCTTCGCCAACCGGGCGAGAGTCGTGCGTTACGCCTGACCTCGGCGTGGGTCGCCCGGGATGTCGTACCTCCCGCCTAGGTTCGTCCCGTGCGCATCCTCCACACCTCCGACTGGCATCTCGGGAGGTCCTTCCACCGTGAGGGACTCCTGGGTCACCAGGCGGCGTACGTCGACCACCTGCTGGACGTGGTCGAGCACGAAGGCGTGGACCTGGTGGTGGTGTCCGGTGACGTCTACGACCGTGCACTCCCCCACGTCGATGCCGTGCGGCTGGCCGACGAGGCCTTCGCCCGGCTGGCCGCCTCCCGGGCCGACGTGGTCATCAGCAGCGGCAACCATGACAGCGCCCAGCGCCTGGGCTTCGGTGCGCGCCTCATGGACCGCGCCGGCGTGCACGTGCGCGCCGACGGTCACGGCGTGGGCGTGCCGATCGTCCTCCACGACGAGCACGGGGAGGTCGCCGTGCACGCGATCCCCTACCTCGAACCAGCCGCCTGGACGCCGGCCTGGGGTCTCGCCGGACGTTCCCACGAGCAGGTCCTGGGTGAGGCCATGCGCCGCGTGCGTGCGGACCTCGCCACGCGTGCTGGTGCCCGGTCGGTCGTGCTGGCCCACGCCTTCGTCGCGGGCGCGACCCCGTCGGAGTCCGAGCGTGACATCAGCGTGGGTGGGGTGTCCCGTGTCTCCACGGGGCTGTTCGACGGGATCGACTACACCGCGCTCGGGCACCTGCACGGAGCCCACGTGCTGTCGCCGTCGTTGCGCTACAGCGGGTCACCGCTGGCGTACTCGTTCTCGGAGGCCGACCACGTCAAGGGCTCGTGGCTCGTCGAGCTCGGCGCCGACGGCTTCGCGGGGGCTCACTGGATCGACGCACCGGTCCCCCGCCGCCTGACCCGGCTCACCGGGAGCCTCGAGAGACTCCTCACCGACCCGGACTTGCGCGACGTCGAGCACGACTGGGTCCAGGCCACCCTGACCGACCAGCCTCGTCCCCTGCGGGCGATGGAGCAGCTGCGACGCCGCTTCCCCCACACCCTGGTGATCCAGTTCCCCGCCCCCGAGGCGGGACCGGAGGCGCCCCGGGTGACGAGCGCCGGTCGCGGAGACCACGAGATCGCCCTCGACTTCGTCCGCGACCTCCGCGGGGTCCCGGCGACCGCCGAGGAGTCACGCCTGCTCCGTGACGCGGTGGATGCCTGCTGCGAGGACCCTGATGCTGCTCCGCGCGAGGTGCTCGCCACATGAGGTTGCACCGGCTGGGCATGACCGCCTTCGGCCCGTTCGCCGACGCCACGCACGTCGACTTCGATGCCCTGTCCGAGGCGGGCCTGTTCCTGCTCAGCGGCCCCACGGGCGCGGGCAAGACCAGCGTGCTGGACGCCGTCTGCTTCGCGATCTACGGCGACGTCCCGGGCGACCGGTCGGCCGCGAAGCGGCTGAGGTGCGACCACGCGGCACCCGGCGTGGCCCCCCGCGTGGAGCTCGAGGTCACCCTTGCCGGTCGCCGCTTCCTCGTGGAGCGCTCCCCCGCCTGGACCCGCCCCAAGCGTCGGGGCCAGGGTGAGACCCAGGAGCATGCCAAGGTCGTGCTCAGCGAGCACGTGGACGGCCAGTGGCAGCCGCTGTCGACGCGCCTGGACGAAGCAGGCCACCTGCTTCGCCACCTCGTCGGGCTCTCGCTCTCCCAGTTCTGCCAGGTCGCCCTCCTCCCCCAGGGCCAGTTCCAGGCCTTCCTGCGCGCCCGTTCCGAGGAGCGCCAACAGCTGCTGCAGCAGGTGTTCCGCACCCAGCGCTTCGACCAGGTCGAGAAGTGGCTGCGGGAGCGCCGCGGTGACCTGCGCCGCGACTCGTCCACTCGCGAGGCGGCGGTCGCGGACCTCGTCAGCAGGGTGAGCGAGGTGGTCGGTGTCGAGGCGCTGGCCGGCTGGGAGTCCACCCCAAACGACCTGGACGAGTGGTGCAACGCGCACGCGACGGACGTGGCGGCCGCGGTCACCCGAGGCCGTCAGGCGGCCGACCTCGCGGCGA
>JAJPEO010000312.1 GCA_021166815.1 Nocardioides sp. | reverse complement strand
TCTCCCGGTCCATGGCCACACCGTAGCGACCGCCTCGTCGCACCTCGCCCGGGACGTGTGGCGATCCGGCGCCGCTACTGCGCGGAGCGGACCCGGATGCCGGAGAGCGGGATGGTGGTGGTGCCGGCGGGGTCGGTGAAGAAGTCGTTGCCCTTGTCGTCGACCACGATGAAGGCCGGGAAGTCCTCGACCTCGATCTTCCAGACCGCCTCCATGCCGAGCTCCTCGTACTCGACGACCTCGACGGACTTGATGCAGTCCTGGGCGAGGCGGGCGGCCGGGCCGCCGATGGAGCCGAGGTAGAAGCCGCCGTGGGTGCCGCAGGCGTCGGTGACGACCTTCGACCGGTTGCCCTTGGCGAGCATCACCATCGAGCCGCCGGCCGCCTGGAACTGCTCGACGTACGAGTCCATCCGCCCCGCCGTGGTCGGGCCGAAGGAGCCGGACGCCATGCCGTCGGGGGTCTTGGCGGGCCCAGCGTAGTAGACCGGGTGGTCCTTCATGTACTGCGGCATCTCCTCGCCGGCGTCGAGGCGCTCCTTGATCTTGGCGTGGGCGATGTCGCGGGCGACCACCAGCGGGCCGGTGAGCGAGAGCCGCGTCTTGACCGGGTGCTTCGACAGCTCGGCGAGGATGTCGGCCATCGGCTGGTTGAGGTCGATCGAGACGACCTCGCCGCCCGCGATGTCCTCGGCCATGCCCGCCTCGGGCATGTAGTGGGCCGGGTCGGTCTCGAGCTGCTCGAGGAAGACGCCCTCGGGGGTGATCTTGGCCAGGGCCTGGCGGTCGGCCGAGCAGGAGACGGCGATCGCGACCGGGCACGAGGCGCCGTGGCGCGGCAGGCGCACGACGCGGACGTCGTGGCAGAAGTACTTGCCGCCGAACTGCGCGCCGATGCCGAAGGACTGGGTCAGCTCGAAGACCTGCTTCTCGAGCTCGGGGTCGCGGATGCCGTGCGCGGCCATCGAGCCCTCGGTCGGAAGGTCGTCGAGGTAGTGGGCCGACGCGAGCTTGGCCGTCTTGAGGGCGTACTCCGCGCTGGTGCCGCCGATGACGACCGCCAGGTGGTAGGGCGGGCAGGCGGCGGTGCCGAGCGAGCGGATCTTCTCGTCGAGGAACTCCAGCAGGCGCGTCGGGTTGAGGACCGCCTTGGTCTCCTGGAAGAGGAACGACTTGTTGGCCGAGCCGCCGCCCTTGGCCATGAAGAGGAACTTGTACTCCGGCACGTCCTTGGCCGGGGTGGAGTAGATCTCGATCTGCGCCGGCAGGTTGGTGCCGGTGTTCTTCTCCTCGAACACCGACAACGGCGCGAGCTGGGAGTAGCGCAGGTTGAGCTTGGTGTACGCGTCGTAGACGCCCTGGCTGATCGCCTCGCCGTCGTCGGAGCCGGTGAGGACGCCCTCGGACTTCTTGCCCATCACGATCGCGGTGCCGGTGTCCTGGCACATCGGCAGCACGCCGCCGGCGGAGATGTTGACGTTCTTGAGCAGGTCGAGCGCGACGAAGCGGTCGTTGCCCGACGCCTCGGGGTCGTCGATGATCTTGCGCAGCTGGGCCAGGTGGCTGGGGCGCAGGTAGTGGCTGATGTCGTGCATCGCCTCGGCGGTGAGCCGGCGGATCGCCTCGGGCTCGACCTTGAGGAAGGTGCGCCCGTCGACCTCGACCGTGCTCACGCCCTCGGTGGTGATGAGCCGGTACGGCGTCTCCTCCGCCCCGTTGGAGCCGGCGGTGGGGAGGATGTCGGAGTAGTGGAAGTCAGCGCTCGTCACAGCGTGGATCGTACGCCGGGGCCGTCGGGTCGAGGTCGGCGCTGTCCACCTGTGGGGACCGCGGCCGACCGCCTCAGCCGGCGTCCTGCGCCAGCAGCTCGAGAAGGGTCCGTGCCTCCTCCGCGCAGGCGCCGCAGCCGGCGAGGTGGGCCGCCATCGCCGGGTCCTCGTGGGAGGGGGTGGCGCTGACCTGCTCGACGTACTGGTCCATCAGTGCGAAGCAGTCGTCGCACGACAGGTAGGGGCTGGTGTCGACGAGCAGGCTGTCGATCGTCTCGGGGGTCAGCCCGCGGCGTGGCTCGGTCATCGGGTGCTCCGGTCGGGACGAGGGGTGGGCGGGGCGTCGAGGTGCCCGCTGTCGACCAGCGCTGCGCGCAGGCGACGTCGGGCGTCGTGGAGGGTCTTGTACAGGGCGTTGCGGGTGCTGCCCAGGCGTTCGGCCAGCACGTCGATCGGCACGTCGTCCACCAGCAGGGCGAGGACCACGCGCCGCTGGTGCGGGGTCAGCTCGCTCGAGATGGCCGCCCCCACCGCGCGGGAGAGCTGGGCAGCCTCGCTGACGGCTGCCGGCGACGGGGCCCGGTCCACCCTGGGCAGGGTGTCGGACAGCGCGACCTCGCGGTGGCGCCAGGCCTGGCGGCGTACGGCGACACCGGCGTGGAGCACCCCGAACTTGTAGGCCCACGTGGTGAAGCGGCTGCGGCCCTCGAAGGTCCCCAGCTTGCGCAGGACGGACATCAGGGCGTCGTCGGCTGCCTGCTGGGCCAGGTCCTCCAGGTCCACCGCCCCGGCGCCCGGCAGGTGGTCGCGCAGTCGCCACACCTGGTGACGGGCGGCCCGCACCAGCAGCTCCCGCAGCCGCTCCAGCGCCGCGCGCCCGGCCGGGCCGTCGTCGGTCAGGTCGAGCCACCACGGGTCCTCCGCGGGGGAGGGGGCCAGCTCGGCCGGTGCGGGGTTCACGGTGGTCACGGTGCCACCTCGGAGCCCATCGGGGCCATGATCCGTACGGCGAGCTCGGGCGGGCAGCCGCGGTCGACCAGCTGCAGGAGGGCGTGGAGGTCGAGACCCCGGTCGGAGGCGACCGCCTCGGCGAGGGCCGCCGGGAAGCCGGCCTCGAGCAGCCGGCACCGCCGCCAGCCGCGTACGTCGATCGGCGGGCCGCTGCTGCACGGGGGTGCTGGTCGCGTCGTGTGGGTGCTCATGTCCGGTTGGTGTCGCGCGCGCACAGGTTCTTACCGGCGGCGCCGGATCCGTGGCCCGGGGTAAGACCGCCCGGCCGTGGGGACACCAACGGACACACCACGAGTCGAGAGGAACCCATCCATGACCACCACGACGTCGTCATCGGTCACCACCCCCACGAGCGTCGGCGCCGAGCGCGCCTTCCTGCTCCTGCGCACCGTCTTCACCATCGCCCCGATCGCCTTCGGCCTGGACAAGTTCCTCGGCCTGCTGACCGACTGGGACCGCTACCTCGCCCCCTGGATCAACGACATCGTGCCGGGCACGGCGCACCAGGCGATGCTCGCCGTCGGCGTCATCGAGGTCGCGGCCGGGATCGTCGTCGCCGTGGCCCCGCGGATCGGGTCGCTGGTCGTGGCCGGGTGGCTCGCCGGGATCATCCTCGACCTGGTGACGATGGGGGAGTACTACGACGTCGCACTGCGCGACTTCGGGCTGCTGGTCGGCGCCCTGGCGCTGGCGGCCCTCGCCTTCGACCGTGGCAGGAGTGCCCGCTGACCGTTCCCCGATCGTGCGCGTCGGACGTTCCCACGCGTGAAGCCGAGTCGTTACCATCAGGTAGCCGTCGGGCCCGCCAGAAGGGATGTGCTGCGCGGGTTTGCATTCCCGAGGCACGACCTCCACGCACGAGAGCGAGACGAGCATGAACCTCCGCAGCACCCTGGCCGCGGTCTCCGCCGCGACCCTGCTGGGTGGGCTGGCCGCCTGCGCGGCCCCCGAGAAGGAGAAGGACACCACCACCGAGTCCGGAGTCCAGGCGGCCACGGCCACCTCGGCCGAGGACTTCGGCGGCATGGACGCCCTCATCGAGGCCGCGCAGGCCGAGGGCGAGCTCAACGTCATCGCGCTGCCGCCCGACTGGGCCAACTACGGCGAGATCATCGAGACCTTCTCGGAGAAGTACGACATCAAGGTCAACTCCCAGCAGCCCGACGCCGCCTCGCAGGACGAGATCAACGCCGCCGAGCAGAACAAGGGCAAGGACTCCGCGCCCGACGTGTTCGACCTCGGCCAGTCGGTCGCCCTCGCCAACACCGACATGTACGCCGAGTACAAGGTCGAGACCTGGGACGAGATCCCCGAGCAGTTCAAGGACCCGAACGGCCTGTGGGTCAACGACTACGGCGGCTACATGGCGATCGGCTACGACTCCGCCAAGGTGCCCGACGTGACCTCGCTCGAGGACCTGCTCAAGCCGGAGTTCAAGGGCGCGGTCGCGCTCAACGGTGACCCGACGCAGGCCGGCGCCGCCTTCAGCGGCGTGATGATGGCCGCGATCGCCAACGGCGGCTCGGCCGACGACATCGCGCCCGGCGTGGAGTTCTTCTCCAAGCTGAAGCAGGCCGGCAACTTCCTCACCGTCGACCCCGACTCGACCACCATCGAGCAGGGCACGACCCCCGTCGTCATCGACTGGGACTACCTCGGTGCGGCCGCGGCCAAGAACGTCAGCACGTGGAAGACGGTCGTGCCGGCGGAGGCCGTGGTGGCCGGCTACTACTTCCAGGCCATCAACGCCGACGCCCCGCACCCCGCGGCCGCCCGGCTGTGGCAGGAGTTCCTCTACAGCGACGAGGGCCAGAACCTCTGGCTCAAGGGTGGCGCCCGCCCGGTGCGCGGTGACGCCATGGCCGAGGCCGGCACCATCGACGCCGACCTGTGGGGCGCGCTGCCCGAGGTCTCCGGCGAGCCGGTGATCCCGACCGACGAGCAGACGGTCAAGGCCGGCGAGTACCTCGCTGCGAACTGGTCGAAGGCGATCAGCTGACCACCACGGCCAACCACACCCGGCAGCCCGGCCGGCCCGCCCTGATGGGTGGCGCCGGCCGGCTGCTGCCGCTCGTGCCCTTCCTGCTGTTCGTGGGCGTCTTCCTCCTGGTGCCGACCGTGACCGTGGCGTTGGGCGCGTTCCAGGACGCCGACGGGGCGTTCACCCTCGACAACCTGGGCGCGCTCGACGACTACGCCGCGCTCAGGGCGCTGCGCGGCTCCCTGGTGCTGTCGGCCACCACCGCGGTGCTGGGCGCGGTCCTCGGCGCGCTGCTGGCCTGGCTGATCGTCTCGGCCGGCCCCGACAGCCTGCTCAAGCGGATGACGATGGCCATCAGCGGTGTGCTGGCCCAGTTCGGCGGCGTCATCCTCGCCTTCGCGTGGATCGCCACGATCGGCATCCAGGGCGTCGTCACCCTCGCCCTGCAGCACCTCACCGGCTTCAACCTGTACGGCAACGGCTGGCTGTTCTCCATCCCCGGCCTCGTCGTGGTCTACACCTACTTCCAGGTCCCCCTGATGGTCATCGTGTTCGCGCCCGCGCTGGAGGGCCTGCGCGTGCAGTGGCGCGAGGCGGCGGTCAACCTCGGTGCGTCCACCTGGCAGTACTGGCGCCTGGTCGCCGTCCCGCTGCTGACCCCGGCGTTCCTGGGCTCGATGCTCCTGCTCTTCGCCAACGCGTTCGCCGCCTACGCCACCGCGGCCGTGCTGGTCAGCCAGGGCCAGCCGATCGTGCCGCTGCTCATCCGCCAGGCGATCACCAGCGAGGTCCTGCTCGGCGGCGCCAACGTCGGCTTCGCGCTGGCGCTGGAGATGATCGTCGTCGTCGCCCTGGTGATGGCGGCCTACAGCCTGTTGCTGCGGCGTACGTCGAGGTGGATGAAGTGACCCACTCCCGCACCTTCCGCATCCTGCGCGCGCTCGGCCTCCTGGCCTTCGGCGCGTTCTTCTTCGTGCCGCTCCTCGCGCTGCTGGACTTCAGCACCCAGGTGCCCGGCGACGCGCCGGGTCGCACCTGGGACGCGTGGACCTACATGGTCACCGACGAGCGGCTGCGCTCGGCGATCGTCGCCTCGCTGCTGCTCGCCGTGCTGACCGTGACCGGCATGGTCGTGCTGCTCGTGCCGACGATGATCTGGGTGCGCCTGCGCGTGCCGCGGCTCAACCGCCTCGTGGAGTTCCTGTGCCTCCTGCCGCTGACGATCCCGGCCCTGGTCATCGTCGTCGGCATCACCAACGTCTACAGCTGGGTCTACTACCTGCTGGGCGGTTCCCCGCTGACGCTGACCTTCGCGTACGTCGTCCTCGTGCTGCCCTACTCCTACCGGGCGATCGACTCCGCGCTGGCCGCCATCGACGTCACCACGCTGGCCGAGGCGGCCCGCTCGCTCGGAGCAGGCTGGTTCACCGTCATCACCAGGATCGTGGTGCCCAACATCTGGGGCGGGGTGCTGTCCGCGGCGTTCATCTCGGTGGCGCTGGTGCTGGGGGAGTACGTCTTCTCCTCGCTGCTGCACTTCGACACGCTGCCCGTCGCGATGGCGGCGATCTACAAGAGCTATGCCCAGGCGTCGATGGCGGCAGCACTCGCCTCGATGACCCTGGTGGCCGTGCTGCTCCTGGGACTCACGTTCCTGGGCCGCCGTCGTGAGAGGAAGGGAATGGCATGACCGCCGCACACGAGGGCCGGCAGGGGCTCGAGGTCGAGCTCGACGGCCTGACGCGCGTCTACGGGTCGCTCCGGGCGCTCGACGACTTCTCGTTGCGCGTCCAGCCGGGTGAGCTGGTGGCGCTGCTGGGGCCGTCGGGCTGTGGCAAGACCACGGCCCTGCGGATCCTGGCCGGGCTGGACCAGCAGACCTCCGGGTCGGTGCGTGTGGGCGGGCGGGACCTGTCGGGCGTGCCCGCGAACAAGCGCGACATGGGGATGGTCTTCCAGGCCTACAGCCTCTTCCCGCACCTGACGGTGCTCGACAACGTGGCCTTCGGGCTCAAGCTGCGGGGCAGGTCGCGCAGCGCGCGGACCGAGCGCGCCCGCGAGATGCTCGAGCTCGTCGGCCTGCACGAGCACGGCGACCGCTACGCCGCCCAGCTCTCGGGGGGCCAGCAGCAGCGGGTCGCCCTGGCCCGTGCGCTGGCGATCGAGCCCGCGGTGCTCCTCCTCGACGAGCCGCTGTCCGCGCTGGACGCCAAGGTGCGCGTCCAGCTGCGCGACGAGATCCGCCGCGTCCAGCTCGAGGTCGGCACCACCACCCTGTTCGTGACCCACGACCAGGAGGAGGCGCTGGCGGTGGCCGACCGCGTCGGTGTCATGAACGCCGGACGCATGGAGCAGCTCGCGGCGCCCATCGAGCTCTACAACTCTCCGGCCACGCCGTTCGTCGCCTCGTTCGTCGGTCTCTCCAACCGGCTGCCGGCCGAGGTCGCCGACGGCGAGGCCAGCGTGCTCGGCCAGCGGGTGCCGGTGCTGGACGGTTCGGTCACCGGGGCGGGACTGGCCCTGGTCCGTCCCGAGTCGATCAGCCTCGAGCCGTCCGCCGAGGGTCACGGCACGGTCGTGGCCATCGGGTTCCTGGGCCCGGTCTCGCGCGTGCAGTTCACGGTTCCCGGGCAGCCCGAGGGGGCCGAGCCGCTGCTCGCCCAGCTGGCCAGCCCGGACGCCACCGCGCTGCGCCCGGGGGACCGCGTCGACGTGAGGGTGGACCCGGCTCCCGTCCTGGTCGTCGCCGGCTGACGCAGGTGCGCCCCGGGCATACCGCGCGTCGCCTCGGCGTTGCTCCGACGTGGACGATCCAGGCCGAGGGCTGCTCGACAGCGTCGTGATCGGCGCCGGGCAGGCGGGCCTCGCGGCGTCCTGGCACCTCCTGCAGCGCGGCATCCACCACGCCGTGCTCGACGCCAACGCGGCCCCGGGCGGCGCCTGGCAGCACCGGTGGGACTCGTTGACGATGGACGACGTCCACGGGGTCGCGGACCTCCCGGACGCGCCGGCGCCCGAGCGCTCCGCCGAGGCGGCCAACGTCGTGGTCCCCGACTACTTCGGTGACTACGAGCGGCGGCACGCACTCCCGGTGGAGCGGCCCGTGCGGGTGACCCGCGTCGACAGCGAGGGCGACGTGCTGGTCGTACGCTCCTTCGACCGGTCGTGGCGCACCCGCACGCTGGTCAACGCCACGGGGACCTGGACGCGCCCCTTCGTGCCGCACTACCCGGGCATCGCGCAGTTCGGCGGCGAGCAGTTCCACACCGCGCACTACCCGGGCCGCGAGGACCTGCGCGGCAAGCGGGTGCTGGTCGTCGGCGGGGGAGCCTCGGCCGTGCAGTTCCTGGGTGAGGTCGCCCCCGTCGCCGAGACTCTGTGGGTGACCCGACGGGAGCCGGTGTGGCGCGACGACGACTTCGACCGCGAGGCCGGCCTCGCCGCGGTGACGATGGTGGAGGAGCGGGGGCGGCAGGGCCTGCCGCCGGCGAGCGTGGTCAGCGTCACCGGCCTGGCCCTGCGCCCGCAGGAGGAGGCGGCGGCCGCGCTGGGCGCGTACGAGCGGCGCCCGATGTTCGCCCGCATCGAGCGCGACGGCGTGCGTTGGGCCGACGGGTCGTACGAGCCCGTCGACGTGATCTTGTGGGCCACGGGGTTCCGTGCGGCGATCGACCACCTCGCCCCGCTCGGCCTGCGCTCGCCCGAGGGCGGGATCGCGCTGGTCCCCGTGGCCGGCAACGTGCAGGGCGCGACCACGGCCGCCAAGGACCCGCGGGTGCAGCTCGTGGGGTACGGCCCGTCGGCCAGCACGATCGGCGCCAGCCGGGCGGGTCGCCAGGCCGCGAAGGCGGTCGAGCGGCACCTCCTTGCCGAAGCCGGGTCCTTCGGCCACCAGGACGGGGCCGAACGCCACTGAATATTCACGGGGTCCGCTGGTTACGGTGAAGCCACGTTGCTTCTCCGGGAAGGGACCCCCTGTTGACCATCACTGCTGTGCGCCACACGCCGCTTGATCCGGTCCAACTCGACAAAGGGGCCTTCCCGGAGACCAACGTCTCGCAGATCCCGCCGCTCGCCCCGCAGTGGGCCGGCCTCGACCTGCGCGAGATCCTGCGCCGCCCGGCGGCCTTCCTGTCGGTGAGCCAGTCCAACTCGCTCTACCGTCCCGGTGGCGTGCAGTACGCCGAGGGTCATGCGTTCCGCGGCAGCCTCGAGGCGACCGTGCGCTCGGTGCGGGCGGCCCGGCGCCGGCCCAACTTCGAGACCTTCGCCTGGATCGGCTACTCCGTCTTCCGCGACGCCTACCCCCAGACCGTCTTCGACGCTGCGCAGTACGCCTCCTGGACCGGCCACCTCGACGCCACCCCGGAGCAGCGGGCCTGGGACGACGCCCTCGTGCCCGAGCTGCGCGAGCTCGTCGAGCCGGGCGACCTGGAGCTCTACGAGAAGGCGCTCCAGACCGCGTTCGTCGGCACGGACCTGCCGCTGGTCCTGGCCCGGCGCAAGGTCGAGGTCGTCGTCATCACCGGGGTCCACCTCGACTGGTGCGTCGAGGGCAACGCCCGCTCGGCCCGCGACAACGGCCTGCTCCCGATCGTCATCGGCGACGCCACCGGGTGCGTCCGCCCGGACCAGGAGGCGGCAGCCTTCGAGCGGATCAACAACTTCTTCGCGCCGGTGATCTCGTCGCAGACGTTCGTGGACCTGCTCGCGAACTGAGCCGCCCCCGGGCCGGCGCGCGCACGCCGCCCCCTAGCCTTCGGCCCATGCCTGCCGCGCTCGACCACGTCCGCCTCGTCGCCACAGACCTCGACAACACGCTCCTGCGCGAGGACCTCACGGTGAGCCCGAGGACCCGGGCCGCGCTGGATGCCGTACGGGCCGCAGGGATCGTGGTCGTGCCGGTCACCGCCCGCCAGCCGGTCGGGGTGCGGCACATCGCCGAGGACGCCGGCTTCACCGAGTGGGCGGTGTGCTCCAACGGCTCGCTGGGCATCCACCTCGCGACCGGGCAGCGGTTGTGGGAGTCGACGGTCCCCGTCCCCGCCCAGCAGCGACTGGTCGCCACGCTGACCGAGCGGGTCCCCGGCCTGGTCTACGTGAGCGTGCGCGACGGGGGCGAGGCGTTCGTGAGCCAGGAGGGCTACGCGCAGCTGCCCGCGCTCACCTTCGAGGACCACAAGCGCGACCCCGCGACCATGGGCTCGTACCCGCTGGAGGAGGTCCTGGCCGCACCGAGCCTGAAGCTCATCGTGCGGCACCCCGACCTCGGCGCCGCTCAGCTGTACGACGCGATCACCGCGCTGGGGCTCGACGACGTCGCGGTGACCCAGTCCGGAGCCCCGTTCGTCGAGGTGATGGCCGCGGGGACCTCCAAGGCGTGGGGCGTGCAGCGGCTGTGCGACCACCTGGGGATCGCCCCGCAGGAGGTGCTCGCGTTCGGTGACGCCCGCAACGACGTCGAGATGCTGCGCTGGGCCGGACGCGGGGTGGCGGTGGCCAACGCCGTGCGCGAGGCGATCATCGCGGCCGACGAGGTGACCGGCAGCAACGCCGACGACGGTGTGGCGGCCGTGCTCGAACGGCTGCTCTGACTCATCTACGCTGGCCCGCATGGGGGACATCGAGAACCGACCGCCGCACCCGTCCCAGCTGCGCATCTCCGACGCCGACCGGCAGAAGGTCGCCGACCTGCTCAACACCGCCGCTGGTGAGGGTCGCATCGACCTCGACGAGCTCGACCAGCGCCTGGAGCAGACGTGGGCCGCCAAGACGTACGGCGACCTGGTGCCCATCACCATCGACCTCCAGCCGGTGCCCGTGTCGATGCCGCAGCCGTCCCAGCTGGGCCAGCTCGGTCAGCTGCCGACCTACCGCTCGTCCTCGGCCGTCATGGGCGAGTGCAAGCGCGTCGGGGTGTGGTCGGTGCCGGAGCACACCTCGGCGCTCGCGCTGATGGGCTCGGTCAAACTCGACCTGCGCGAGGCGCAGTTCACCTCGCGGGAGACCGTGATCAGCGCCAACGCGATCATGGGCGAGGTCTCGGTCGTCGTCCCCGCGCACGTCCACCTCGTCGTCGACGGCACCCCGGTCATGGGTGAGTTCACCGAGGGCCGGCACAAGATCGCCGCCGACGCGGGCCCGGGCTCACCGGTCGTGCGCGTGCGCGGCGTGGCCCTGATGGGGTCGGTGACCGTCAAGCGGTTGCCCCAGCCCGGGACGCCGAAGAAGTTCCTCGGCACCTACTGACCCCGGGCTGGGGCCGGGCTCAGGCCTCCGGCGTGACGTGCACGTCGTCCTGGGCGTGCCCGGCCTCCTCGGCCTTCGCCATCGCGTCGTCCGAGGGCACCGTGCCGGCGTGCTCCGCGTCGACGGTGAGGTTCTCGCCGGTGGCCGGGTCGAAGAGGTGGATCTTGGCGGCGTTGACCCAGATCTTGGCGTTGTCGCCCTCCTGGATCCGGCTGGCGCCGTCGAGGGAGACCACCAGCTGGGTGCGCATCGACTCGCCGTCGAGGTCCTTCTCGAGCTGGGTGAGCTGCTTCTGGACCTCCGGCGGTGCCTCGAACGGGATGTAGGCGTAGGCCTCGTTGCCGAGCCACTCGACCACGTCGACGGTCGCGTCGAAGGTGGCGGACTCGTCGGGGTTGTCGACCACGCTCGCGTCGTCGAAGTGCTCGGGACGGATGCCTGCGATGAGCAGGTCCTTGCCCTGGGCCCGCTGCGCCTTGTCGGCCGGCAGCTTCACCTTGCCGAACGGCAGCTCCACCGAGTCACCGTCGACCTTGGCGGGCAGGAAGTTCATCGGCGGGGAGCCGATGAAGCCGGCGACGAACAGGTTGCAGGGGTTCTCGTAGAGCTCGCGCGGGGTGGCCAGCTGCTGCAGCACGCCCCGCTTGAGCACGGCGACGCGGTCACCGAGCGTCATCGCCTCGGTCTGGTCGTGGGTGACGTACACGGTCGTGATGCCGAGCCGCTTCTGCAGCCGCGAGATCTCGGTACGCATCTGACCGCGGAGCTTGGCGTCCAGGTTGGAGAGCGGCTCGTCGAAGAGGAACGCCGAGGCGTCGCGCACGATGGCGCGGCCCATCGCCACGCGCTGGCGCTGACCACCCGAGAGGTTGCCGGGCTTGCGGTCGAGGTGCTCGTCCAGCTCGAGGGTCTTCGACGCCTCGCGCACCTTCTTGTCGACCTCGTCGTCCTTGGCGCCGGCCAGGCGCAACGGGAACGCGATGTTCTCGTAGACGCTGAGGTGGGGGTAGAGGGCGTAGTTCTGGAACACCATCGCGAGGTTGCGGTCGCGCGGGGCCAGGTCGTTGACCCGCTTGCCGTCGATGACCATGTCGCCGGAGGTGATGTCCTCCAGGCCCACGATCATGCGCAGCAGCGTCGACTTCCCGCAGCCCGAGGGGCCGACGAGGATGAGGAACTCCCCGTCCGCGACGTCGATGCTGACGTCGTTCACGGCAGGGAAGCCGTCGCCGTACTTCTTGACGATGTTCTTCATCTCGATGGCAGCCATGCTGGCTTCACCCCTTCACTGCGCCGGAGGTCAGGCCGGCGACGATCTTGCGCTGGAACAGCAGGACGATGACGATGATCGGGATCGTGGCGACCACGGCTCCCGCGGCCAGCAACGAGGCCGGTCGGTTGAACGGGTCCGCGCCGACGAAGAACGACAGCGCTGCCGGGATCGGGCGAGCCCGTTCGGTGGATGTGAGCGAGATCCCGAAGACGAAGTCGTTCCAAGCGAAGAAGAAGGTCAGGATCGCCGCGGTGAACACGCCGGGTGCGGCGAGCGGCACGATGACCTTGCGGAACGCCTGCCACGACGTGGCGCCGTCCACCTGGGCCGCCTGCTCCATCTCCCACGGGATCTCGCGGAAGAACGCCGAGAGCGTCCAGATCGCCAGCGGAAGGGTGAACGACATGTAGGGGATGATCAGGCCGAGCCAGGTGTCGTAGATGCCGATCGCGCGCCACATGTCGAAGAGCGGTCCGACCAGCGACACCACCGGGAACATCGCGATCACCAACGCGAGGGTCAGGACGAGCTTCTTGCCCTTGAACTCCAGTCGCGCGATGGCGTACGCCGCGAGCGTCGCGATGATGACCGACAGCAGGGTCGCGATCAGCGAGATGCCGATCGAGTTGAAGATCGCCCGGCGGAACTGCTCGTCGTTGATGACGTCGACGTAGTTCTGCCAGCCTGCTCCGTCGCCGTCGGCCGGGAAGAACCCGGGGCTGCCGTTGGTGATCGCCTGCTGCGACTTGAACGAGAGCGAGATGATCCAGGCCACCGGGGTCAGGCACCACAGCAGGATCAGGATGGTGCCCACGACGATGAGTGCCTTGTTCTTGCCAGTCATGTCAGCTCTCCTGTCGGGCCGCGGCCAGGTCGACTCGGAAGACCTTCACGATGAGGAAGGCCACCAGCAGCACCGACAGGAACAGCAGCACCGAGAGTGCCGACCCCAGGCCCAGCTGGAACTGCTCGATCACTTGTCGATACGTCAGGAACGAGATCGACTCGGTCCCCTCGGCACCGGCGGTCATCACGAAGATGTTGTCGAAGATGCGGTAGGCGTCGAGGGCGCGGAAGAGGACCGCGACCATGATGGCCGAGCGCATGTTGGGCAGAATCACCTTCCACAGCCGCTGCCACCAGGTGGCGCCGTCGACCTGGGCGGCCTCGATCATGTCCTCGCTCACCTGGGCGAGGCCCGCGAGGAGCAGCAGCGACATGAACGGCGTGGTCTTCCAGATCTCCGAGACCATGATCGCGGCCATCGCCGAGCTGTACTGCCCGAACCAGTCGAAGTTGTCCTCGATGAACGGCAGCCAGTAGTTGACGAAGCCGTTCTTGTAGGAGAACGCGAACTGCCAGGCGAAGCCCGACACGACCGTGATGATGCCGTAGGGGATGAGGATCGAGGTGCGGACGATGCCCCGGGCGAAGATCACCCGGTGCATGACCATGGCGAAGGCGAAGCCGACGACGAGCTCGACCGCCACGGTCACCACCATGATCAGCACGGTGTTGGCGGTGGTCTGCCAGAACAGCGGGTCGGACAGTGCGGTGACGTAGTTGCCCAGGCCGCGGAAGTTACGGTCATCCGGCGCGGTCAGGCTGTAGTCGAAGAGGCTGAGGTAGAGGGCACGCAGCATCGGGAACGCGGTCACGATCAGCATCAGGACGATGGCGGGAGCCACCAGCTTGAGGCCGAGGGCGTTCTCCGCCTTCGAGCGGTCACTGGCCGCGGCCCTCTCGGCCCGGCGGACGTCCCTCTTGTCGTCGGGAGCGACGGTGGTGCTCACAGCAGGCTCCTTCCGGCCAGGACGTCACTGAGGAACTCCGCGGATTCCTGGGGGGTGGAGTCGGGACTCACGGTGTTGGGGGAGTGCCACGACGACTGGATCGCACCGGAGATCATCGAGTAGAACGCGCTCTTGGGCCTGGGCCCGCCCTCCTCGATGCTGGTGCGGAAGAGGTCGAGCAGGTCCTTGGGGTAGGCCTCGCTCAGCTCGGGGGAGTCGTAGACCGATCCGCGGGCCGGCATCAGGCCGTCGTTGACGGCCAGGGCGGTCTGGGCGTCGGGGCTGGTGATGCAGGAGGCGGCTTCGGCGGCGAAGTCGGGGTGCTCGCTGTATGCCCCGACACCGATGTCGATGCCACCGATCGGCGGCTTCGAGGGCTCGCCCTCCACTGTCGCGGGATAGCGGGCCCACCCGAGGTCCTTGAAGTCCTCCTCGGTGATGTCACCGCCGACCAGGCCCTCGTAGTTCTTGTAGACGAACGTCCAGTTCACCATGAACTCGCCGGGGCCCTCGTCCGGATACATCAGGCCCAGGCTGGTGCCCTCGTTGGAGTTGCTCAGGTCGGGCTGTGCCGCCTCCGAGTCCGCGAGGTGCTGGATCACCTCGGCCGTCTTGCGACCGGCCTCGGAGTCGACCTCGACCTTGGCGTCGGCACCTGCCTCGGTGTCGCTCACGATCTGACCGCCCGCGCCCTGGACCAACGCGTTGATCCAGACGACGTAGGCCTCGTACCGCGCCGCCTGGACACCGACGGTGCCGCCCTGCTCGGCGGCGGCGTCGATGACCTGGTTCCACGTCACGGGCTGGGACATGTCCAGGCCCGCCGCGTCGGCGAGGGAACGGCGGAACCACAGCACCTGGGTGTTGGCCCACTGGGGTGCGGCGAAGACCTTGTCCTCCCACTTGACCGTCTCGGCGGCACCCGCGAGGACGTCGTCGTCGATCGTGTCGCCGGGGAGCTCGGCCAGCCAACCGGCGTTCGCGAACTCCGGGACGAAGACCGGGTCGAGGCTCATCAGGTCGGTGGAGGAGTCCTTGGCCGCGAGTCGGCGGGCCAGCTGGGTGCGCTGGTCGGTGGCGCTGGCCGGGAGCAGCTGCAGCTGGATGTCGTACTCGTCGGTGCTGCAGTCCTCGGCCAGCTGGGCGAGCGTCTCCTGGCCGTCGGGGTTGATGTACCAGTTGAGGGTGGGCTTCCCGCCGTCGTCGCCCGCGCACGCCGCGAGCAGGCTGCTCGCGAGGGCGAGTGCCGCGATCGACGCGGCTCTGCGTGGCCCGCGCCCCCGGCGTCGTGGTTCGTCGTTCGGGGATGGTGGTCTCATCGGCGCCTCCTCAAGTGACGTCGCTCACTGGTCTAGCCGTTCCTGACCATGCGCGCAACCACGCGGATCACCTCGATGTAGTCAACTGGGACTACCCGAACGGGTGGGTGGGCGCCACGGGCAGGATGTCGCCATGACCGTGTGGCGGGCCCCGGGCCGCATCAACCTCATCGGCGAGCACACCGACTACAACGACGGCTTCGTCCTTCCCGTCGCGCTCGAGGCCGGATGCACGGCCACCGTGTCGAGCGGGGGAGACGGCCTCGTCGTCACCTCCGCGCAGCAGGCCGAACAGGTGGCCGTACCGCTGTCGGGCGTCGCGGACGCGCCGGACGTCCCGGGGTGGGCGCGCTACGTGCTCGGGGTGCCGTGGCAGCTCGCCGACCGCGGCGTGACCGTCCCGCCGCTGGAGGTCGCCGTCGACTCCGACGTGCCGATCGGAGCCGGGCTCGCCTCGTCCGCGGCGCTCGTCTGCTCGGTGGCCTGCGCGGTCACCGACCACCTCGGCCTCGAGCTCTCCCCGGACGACCTCCTCGCGCTGACCCGGGCCGTCGAGAACGACGTGGTGGGAGCGCCGACCGGCGGCATGGACCAGCTCGTCAGCCTCCGTGGCGTTGCCGGGCACGCGTTGCTCTGCGACATGCGCACGCTCACCAGCCACCCGGTGCCGTTCGACCCGGCAGGAGCGGGCCTGGAGCTCCTGGTCGTCGACACCCGCGCCCCGCACCGCCACGTCGACGGGGAGTACGCCGACCGCCGCCGCACCTGCGAGGCGGCGGCCCGGACGCTCGGGGTCCCGGCCCTGCGCGACGTCGACGACCTCGCGGACGCCCTCGCGGCACTCGACGACGACACGCAGCGTCGCTACGTGCGCCACGTCGTCACCGAGAACCAGCGCGTCCTCGACGCGGCGGACCTGCTCCGGCGCGCCGACCTGCGTGGCCTCGGCCCGCTGATGACGGCGTCCCACGCCTCCATGCGTGACGACTTCCGCATCACTGTGCCCGAGGTCGACACCGCGGTGGAGGCCCTCCTCGACGCGGGAGCCCTCGGCGCCCGGATGACCGGCGGCGGGTTCGGCGGCTGCGTGATCGCCCTCGTCGAGCAGGACGCCCGCGCCGCGGCGGAGGAGTCCGTACGCCATGCCTTCGCAGCCCGCGCCTTCACCGAGCCGCGGGTCTTCACCGCGTCCGCGCACGACGGCGCGCGGCGACT
>JAJPEO010000207.1 GCA_021166815.1 Nocardioides sp. | reverse complement strand
GTCAGGAACAGCGCCGCGATGGAGGCGGCGTTCTGCAGGGCCGAGCGGGTCACCTTGGCGGGGTCGATGATGCCGGAGGCGATCATGTCGACGTACTCGCCGGTGGCCGCGTTGAGGCCGTGGCCCGCCTCGAGGTTGGCGACCTTCTCCGCCACGACGCCACCCTCGAGACCGGCGTTGACCGCGATCTGCTTGAGGGGGGCGGACGTCGCGACGCGCACGATGTTGGCACCGGTGGCCTCGTCGCCCGACAGGTCCAGCTTGTCGAACGCGGTGGCGGCAGCCTGCACCAGGGCCACGCCGCCGCCGGCGACGATGCCCTCCTCGACCGCAGCCTTGGCGTTGCGGACGGCGTCCTCGATGCGGTGCTTGCGCTCCTTGAGCTCGACCTCGGTGGCCGCGCCGACCTTGATGACGGCCACGCCGCCGGCCAGCTTGGCGAGGCGCTCCTGGAGCTTCTCGCGGTCGTAGTCGGAGTCCGACTTCTCGATCTCGGCGCGGATCTGGTTGACCCGGCCCTCGATCTGGCCCTGGTCGCCGGCACCCTCGACGATGGTGGTCTCGTCCTTGGTGATGACGACCTTGCGGGCCTGGCCGAGCAGCTCCAGGCCGGCGGTCTCGAGCTTGAGGCCGACCTCCTCGGAGATGACCTGGCCGCCGGTGAGGATCGCGATGTCCTGCAGCATGGCCTTGCGGCGGTCACCGAAGCCCGGGGCCTTGACGGCGACGGACTTGAAGGTGCCCTTGATCTTGTTGACGACCAGGGTCGACAGGGCCTCGCCGTCGACGTCCTCGGCGATGATCAGCAGCGGCTTGCCCGACTGCATGACCTTCTCCAGGAGCGGGAGCAGGTCCTTGACGGTCGAGACCTTGGAGTTCGCGATGAGGATGTACGGGTCCTCCAGCACCGCCTCCATGCGCTCGAGGTCGGTGGCGAAGTAGGCGGAGATGTAGCCCTTGTCGAACCGCATGCCCTCGGTGAGCTCGAGGTCCAGCCCGAAGGTGTTGGACTCCTCGACGGTGATGACGCCTTCCTTGCCGACCTTGTCCATCGCCTCGGCGATGATCTCGCCGACGGTGGCGTCAGCGGCCGAGATGGAGGCGGTGGAGGCGATCTGCTCCTTGGTCTCCACGTCCTTGGCCATCGCCAGCAGCTGCTCGGAGACAGCGGCGACGGCGGCCTCGATGCCGCGCTTGAGGCCCATCGGGTTGGCGCCCGCGGCGACGTTGCGCAGGCCCTCGCGGACCATGGCCTGGGCCAGGACGGTGGCCGTCGTCGTGCCGTCACCGGCGACGTCGTCGGTCTTCTTGGCGACCTCCTTGACCAGCTCGGCGCCGATCTTCTCGTAGGGGTCCTCCAGCTCGATCTCCTTGGCGATCGAGACACCGTCGTTGGTGATCGTGGGGGCGCCCCACTTCTTCTCCAGGACGACGTTGCGGCCCTTGGGGCCGAGGGTGACCTTGACCGCGTCGGCGAGGGTGTTCATGCCCCGCTCGAGGCCGCGGCGGGCCTCCTCGTTGAAAGCAATCAGCTTCGGCATAACTCAGCGATGTCCTTCGTCATGAGTCTGGGTGTGCGACGCCAGGTGGGCTGCCCGCGACGGACGACCGGCTCCCCCGGCGATCCATTCCCGCCGCGTTCTGCCGGCCTCAGCGTCACCTGAGTCGGTTGTCACTCTCCATATGAGAGTGCCAGCGTCATGTTTAGCACTCGACCGGTGAGAGTGCAAACGCCACCCGTCTCGCCCAAGGCTGTTCGCGACTGGTCTGGACAACACGAAGTTCAGGTCTTCCTACTCAGGCGCCCGACGCCGCCGAGGAGGAGGCTGGAGCCATGGACACCTACACCCCGACTCCGCTCGGCGCCCCCAGGGAGGTCCGGCCCGACCAGCTCGCCTGGCTGCGCCACGAGATCCCCCTGTGGCAGGACGCCGGTCTCGTCTCCGCGCCCCAGGCCTCTGCGATCCTGGGCAGCTACCACGAGAGGTCCCGGCTGGGCGTCCGGCTGAGCCTGGGCCGCATCCTGCTCGCCCTCGGCGGCGGGTTCGTCGGCATCGGCCTCATCTGGCTGGTCGCCGCCAACCTCGACCGCTTCTCCCCCTCGGTCCGCTTCGCGTTCGTCGCCGTGCTGTGGCTCGCCCTGCTGGCCGGCGGCGAGGCGCTCGCCGCCCGCGGGACCTCCCGGCCGGTCGTCGGAGCGGTACGCCTGATGGCCGCCCTGGCCTTCGGCGCCACGATCTTCCAGGCCGCCCAGTCCCTGCAGGTCCCCGCCTACGAGCCGACGCTCATGGGGGTCTGGGCCGCAGGGGCCCTCCTCCACGCCCACGTCACCAGGGCGTTCATGCCGCTCCTGGTCGGCGTCGGCACCGGCCTGTTCTGGTGGATCGCCCAACCCCTGTGGACCGACGCCAGCGGCCTGACCGTCGTCGTGGTGTTCGGCCTCGGCGCCGTCACCGCCGCCGGCCTGGCCGTGGTGAGCGACGCGTGGAAGCCCTCGTTCGCCTGGCTGTGGCGCCTGGTCGCCGCCGGCCTGGCGCTGGTCACCCTGTTCGCCGCGGCGATCCCCGACATCGGCAACGACGACATCCGGTGGAGCGGCTGGCTCATCGCCGAGGCCGTGGCCGCTGCCGTCGTCGGCACCGCCGCCGTCGTGCTGCGGCGCGGCACCCGGGCCCTCGAGCCGGTCGGCGCCGCCGTGACGCTCCTGGTCGCCTTCGGCATCGCCTCGTGGACGACCGGCACCGACACCGACAACATCGACGCCAGCGACTGGGGCCACGCCATCGTGAGCGTCGGCGCCTACGTCCTGCTGGCCGTGGTCCTGGTGGCCCTCGGCACGATCCGCGACCACCCGGCCATCACCTGGCTGGCCATGGCGGGGCTGGTCGTCTTCACGACCTTCCAGAGCTTCGCCGTCTTCGCCCCGATCGTGACGGGCGCCTGGCTGTTCGTCGTGCTCGGCACGGTGTTCCTGGCCACCGGATTCCTCTTCGACCGTGCCCGGCGCGAGCTCCAGCAGGTGCTCGAGACCGACACCGACTCCCCGGAAGGAGCCCCGCGATGAAGACCGCAGTCGCCGTCGGCATCGTTGCCGCCGCCCAGATCGCCCTCGTCGGCGTGGGCGTGGCGCCCCAGCTGTCGGCCCGCGTGACCGGCGACAGCTACGTCATGAAGGTCGCGCCGCTCGACCCCATCGACCCGTTCCGGGGCGCGTACGTCGCCCTGGACTACCCCGACCTGCGGGCTCCGCAGGACGGCCCGGACGAGCCGTTCGCCGAGCCCGGCCTGGGGTACCTCGACGACGGTGAACGCGGCGACGTCTTCATCGTCCTGCGCCAGGAGGGTGACATCTGGGTCTCCGACCAGTGGCAGCGCGAGCGCCCCGACGAGGGGCCGTACCTCGCCTGCGACGACCGCAACTGGCAGGTGCGCTGCGGCATCGACAGCTGGTTCCTGCCGCAGGACAAGGCAGCCGCCATGGAGCGCGAGCTGATGGACGGCGCCTACGCCGAGGTCCGCATCGACTCCCGCGGCAACGCAGCGGTGGTCGACGTACGCGAGCAGCCGTAGCCCGGCTGCCGGCTCAGCCGCCCGCGACGGCCGGGATGACCGAGATCTGGGTCCCGGCCGGCGTGGGCGTCTGCAGGTCCTCGAGGAAGCGCACGTCGTCGTTGCCGACGTAGACGTTGACGAAGCGCCGCAGCTGGCCGGCCTCGTCGAGGATGCGGCCCTTGATGCCGGAGAAGTTGGCGTCGAGGTCGTCGAGCACGGCGGCCAGGGTGTCGCCCTGGGCGCTGACCTCGGACTCACCACCGGTGTAGGTGCGCAGGATGGTGGGGATGCGGACGGACACGCTCATGCTGACTCCCGATCAGACGATGCCGGCGGCCACGAACGCGTCGTAGCTGGGGGCGATGGTGGCGGCGGCGCCGACCCGGTCCGAGACCGCGTCGAGGGTCTTCAGGCCCATGCCGGTGTTGATCACGACCGTCTCCAGCTCGGTGTCGAGCTGGCCGGTCTCGACGAGCTTGCGGAGCACGCCCACGGTCGTGCCGCCGGCGGTCTCGGTGAAGATGCCCTCGGTGCGCGCGAGCAGCAGGATGCCCTCGCGGACCTCCTCGTCGGAGATGTCCTCCACGGCCCCGCCGGTGCGCCGGCAGATGTCGAGGACGTAGATGCCGTCGGCGGGGTTGCCGATGGCCAGGGACTTGGCGATGGTGTCGGGCTTGACCGGGCGGATCGCGTCGGTGCCGGCCTTGTACGCCACGCTGACCGGCGAGCAGCCGGTCGCCTGGGCGCCGAAGATGCGGTAGGGCTTGTCCTCGACGAGGCCGAGCGCGACGAGCTCCTGGAAGGCCTTGTCGACCTTGGTGAGCTGGGAGCCGGAGGCCACGGGGATGACGACCTGGTCGGGCAGGCGCCAGCCGAGCTGCTCGGCGATCTCGTAGCCGAGGGTCTTGGAGCCCTCGGCGTAGAAGGGGCGCACGTTGACGTTGACGAACGCCCAGCCCTCCTCCTCGCCGGCGATCTCGGAGGCGAGCTTGTTGACGTCGTCGTAGTTGCCGTCGACGGCGACGAGCCGGTCGGTGTAGACCGCCGAGTTGACCTGCTTGGGCTGCTCGAGGTTGCTGGGGATGAAGACCACGGTCTTGATGCCGGCCCGGGCGCCGGCAGCTGCGACGGCGTTGGCCAGGTTGCCGGTCGAGGGGCAGGCGAAGACCTTCGCGTCGAGCTCGCGTGCGGCGCTGAGCGCGCAGGCGACCACGCGGTCCTTGAAGGAGTTGGTCGGGTTGGTGGAGTCGTCCTTGACCCACAGCTTCCTCAGGCCCAGGGCGGCGCCCAGGTTGCGGGCCTCCAGCAGGCGGGTGAAGCCGGGCTCGGTGTTGGGGCTCTCCTCGATGTCGGAGGGCACCGGGAGCAGCGCCTTGTAGCGCCAGATGTTGCGGGGGCCGGCCTCGATCTCCTCGCGGGTCACGGCCGGGAAGTCGTAGGCCACCTCCAGCGGCCCGAAACACTCGGGACACGCGTACTGGGGACCCAGCGCGACCTCGGTGCCGCACTCCCGGCACTGCAGGGCGCGCGCGTTGCCGAAGGCACCCTCGCGCAGCCCGCCCGCGGCCGGGGCGGTGGTGGTCGTCTCGGTCGTCGTGGTCGTTTCGGCGACAGCAGTGCTCACGGAAGTCCTCCTTCTCATCTGTCCCGCGCGACTCTCGCGCGGGTCGGAATTGGCACCTGCTCCCGCGACTGGCCTCACGCACTGGTGTGCGGTCTGCCAGGAAGGTTCGCGGGCGGTTGCCGGGACGTCATAGGGCCGTATCCCTCAGTCCCTCTGGATGAGCGGTGCTCAGCCTAGGTCGGCTGTCTCACGATGTGCACATCGAGTCCACGATGCGGACTCAGGTCGTCTCGCGGCGCGTGGCCGCAGGGGTCACCGTCCGGGCGTCGAGGCCAGGGTGCGCAGGAAGTCCATGACGCCGTCGGGCCCGTCGACGACCACGTCGGCGAGGTCCACGAGTGCGGGCTGCTCCTCGGAGGCGGAGCAGACCGTGACGCCGGGCAGGCCGGCCGTACGCAGCTCACGCACGGCCTCGAAGGCCTCGACGTCACCGAGGTCGTCGCCCACGAAGACCACACCGCCGGCGCCCTGCTCCTCGACCAGGGTCCGCAGCGCGATCCCCTTGTGCATGGCACTGGAGCGGACCTCGATCACGTTGCGTCCCGGCTCCACGTCCAGCCCGTGACGCGCAGCGAGGTCGCCCACCGGGCCGCTCACGCGCGCCAGCGCCGCCTCGGGGTCGCTCATGCGCCGGGTGTGCACGGCGACGGCCAGGCCCTTGTGCTCGATGAACGCGTCCGCCGCGTCGGCCGCCGCCAGCACCGCGGGCAGCTCCCTCTCGAAGCTCGCCAGGCCCGCCGGCGGGCGCGGGGAGACGATCCTCGAGGAGCCGGCCGACCACCTCTCGTTGCCGTACTGGCCCAGGACGAACAGCTCGGCGCCACGCTCGTGCATCACCGGCCCCAGCGTGTCGAGGTCGCCCATGGCCACGGCCTGGCGCGCCGGGCGACCGGTGATGATCCCGACGGCACGCACCGCCTCGGCGAGGTCGGCCAGCACGGCGGGGGCGTCGTCGTGGATGCGCGCCGCGGCCGGGTCGTCGACCACGGGGGCGAGGGTGCCGTCGAAGTCCAGGCCCACCACCGTCTCGGCCAGCACGGCCAGCACGGCGTCGAGATGAGCACGGGCGTCCGCAGAGGTCAGGCGCATGCGTCCACCCTGCCACGCGGGCACCGCGCGGCCCGCAGCCGGCTCAGCGAGGGGCGTCGGCGGTCAGGATGACGGTGAGGCGATCGCGCTTCATCTCCCCCACGGCCGGGGCGGTGCGCTTGATGCCGAGGTCGAGGGCCAGCTGCTTGGCGGCGCGCTCCAGTCGCGCGGGGAAGTAGACCGTCGAGGTCGGCACGGTGCCGTACCAGTTGTCCTCGCCCACCACGGCCCACCCGACCTGGGTGGCCCTGGCGGCGGTGCCGGCGGCGAGGCCCTTGATGCCGGAGGTGTTGAAGACCTCGACGGAGACCTCCCTGCGTTCGAGCCGCGGCTTCGGCTTGGGCTTGGGCGTGGCCTTCGCGGGCGGCGTGGGCGTCGGGCTGGGGTCGGCACTGGCGATGCTCGCGGTGTCGACGCGACGCTCCGTCGGGGGCTCGTCGCGGGTGGCCACGAAGGTGACCGCGGCCATCGCCACGGCGATGACCGAGAGCATCACCACCGGGGACGGAAAGGCGACACCCCGCTCGTCACGGGAGCGGGGCTGCGGCTGGCCGGCAAGGGGGAAGAGGGCCATGGGAGATCCGTTCAGACGTCGAAGCCGAGGCGGCGAGCCGAGCGCTGCCGCTGGCGCGAGGCACGCAGCCGGCGCAGGCGGCGTACGAGGAGGGGGTCGGCCTCGAGGGCCTCGGGGCGGTCGATCAGGGCGTTGAGGACCTGGTAGTAGCGCGTCGAGGACATGTCGAACTTCTCGCGGACGGCCTGCTCCTTGGCGCCGGCGTACTTCCACCAGTGGCGCTCGAACTCGAGGATGTCGCGGTCGCGCTGGCTGAGCCCGGCACGGTCGTCGTGCTCGGTGGCGATCTGCTTCGCAGCGTCCATGTCTGTCTCCTGGGTCGACCCGTGCCCACCGGTCCGCGGCGGGCTGGCATCACTCTAGGCGACGAACGACAATGATGTCATTCGTGCTCGGCGAGTCGTCTGGACAAGACGGCCAGGATTCTCGTCACTCCCGTCACAATCGCCTCCCGCGGGGGGTGCGGAGCCCTCGGAGCGGCTGGCTAGGCTGATCGGCGTGAGCGCGCGCACCGGCACCACCCGTCCCGCGACGAAGGCCGACCTGGTCATCGTCGCCAACCGCCTGCCGGTCGATCGCGTCCAGCTCCCGGACGGCACCACCGGGTGGCGGCCGTCCCCGGGCGGGCTGGTCACGGCGCTCGAGCCCGTCATGCGGGCCAACGACGGAGCCTGGATCGGCTGGACCGGCTCCGACGAGGACGACGACCTCGAGCCGTTCATCGAGGACGGGCTCCACCTCGTCCCGGTCGCGCTCAGCACCGAGGAGGTCGAGGAGTTCTACGAGGGCTTCTCCAACGCCACCTTGTGGCCGCTCTACCACGACGTCGTCGCCAAGCCCGTCTTCCACCGTGAGTGGTGGGACGCGTACGTCGCGGTCAACCAGCGCTTCGCCGAGCGCGCGGCCGAGACCGCCGCCGACGGCGCCACCGTGTGGGTGCACGACTACCAGCTGCAGCTGGTGCCCGCCATGCTGCGCGCGCTGCGTCCCGACCTGCGCATCGGCTTCTTCCTCCACATCCCGTTCCCGCCGAGCGAGCTCTTCTCGCAGCTGCCCTGGCGTCGCCAGATCCTCGAGGGCCTCCTCGGCGCCGACCTGATCGGTTTCCACCTGCCCGGCGCGGTCGGCAACTTCGTCCGCCTCGTCCGCACCCGGGTCGGTCACCGCGCCAAGAGCGACAACATCGTGCTGCCCGACCACCGCACGGTGCAGGTGCGGGCCTTCCCCATCTCCATCGACACCGCAGGCTTCGAGGAGCTGGCCCGGTCCCAGCCCGTCCAGCGGCGTGCCGAGGAGATCCGCGCAGCGCTGGGCAACCCCCGCAAGATCTTCCTCGGCGTCGACCGGCTCGACTACACCAAGGGCATCCGCCCCCGGCTGCGCGCCTTCGGCGAGCTGCTCGCCGAGGGCCGCCTGGACGTCGAGGACGCCGTCTTCGTGCAGGTCGCGACCCCCTCGCGCGAGCGTGTCGAGGAGTACCGCATCCTCCGTGACGAGATCGACCGGCTCGTGGGCCACATCAACGGCGACATGGGGCGCATCGGCCGACCGGCGATCTCCTACCTCCACTCCGGCTACCCCCGCGAGGAGATGGCCGCGCTCTACCGCGCCGCCGACATCATGGTCGTCACCCCCCTGCGCGACGGGATGAACCTCGTTGCCAAGGAGTACGTCGCCTGCCGCTTCGAGGACGACGGGGCGCTGGTCCTCTCGGAGTTCGCCGGAGCGGCGTACGAGCTCAAGCAGGCCTGGCTTGTCAACCCCTACGACATCAACGGGATGAAGACCGCCCTGATGAACGCCTTCGAGGCCTCCCCCAAGGAGGCCCGCCGTCG
>JAJPEO010000180.1 GCA_021166815.1 Nocardioides sp. | reverse complement strand
CCGCGGCAGAACCGACCCGCCCGGCGACCGCGGCGACCTGGGCGTCCACCCACGCAGCGGCCTCGACGGTGAGGTCACGCGAGATCGTCTCCGCGGCCACGAGCCGGGCCCGCCACGCCGGGACCTGCCCGGCGAGGACCTGGGACCACAGGCGGGGCAGGCGGTGGCGCAGCTCCAGCGCGTGGCCGACGAGGCGCTTGGCCGACGCCGTGGACTCACCCAGCACCGCGCCCAGCTCAGCCACCGCGTACTCACTCACCTGCGGGCACCCGGCACCAGAGAGGGGCAGGTGCACCCCACCGGCGGGACCGCGGACCACGATCGAGGCCTCGGTGCCGGGTTCGAGCGCGGGGTGCTGGTCGGCCCACGCGCACGCGAGCACCAGCTGGTGGGCGGCCTCGGCCCGCTCCCGCGCCCGCGACGCGGCCACCGCGGACAGCACCTCACCCGACGACAGCTCCTCGACCCGGGCGGGGTCGAGGAGCATCGGGTGGGGGGCGGTGGCCATGCACCCATTCTCACTCGAACAGGTGTTCGAACACAATGCACATTGTGGGGATGTTCCGCGGGTTGGGTGTTGGTTTCGAGGCTCGCAAGCTCGCACCTCAACCAACGAGCTTGGCGACCTCGACCAACGAGCCTGGCGACCTCGGCCGAGGAGCTTGGCCACTCAGTCAGCGGGGCGGTGGTGGGGTTTCGAGGCTCGCAAGCTCGCACCTCAACCAACGAGCCTGGCGACCTCGACCAACGAGAGGGCCGGCTCAGCGCCCTCCTGACTCGTGCAGGGCCAGGCCCCACGCGACGCCCTTGGCGACAGCGCCCGTGAGGAGGAACGCCGCGCCCAAGACGGCGAACGCCCAGCCCAAGGGGGTGGGCAGCTCGCCGTCGGAGAGCGTCCATCCGCCGAGGAAGGCAAGCAGGATGCCTCCGGCGATCGCGAAGCCCGGGGATGGCGGGACCCAGCGTGGCGCGAGGGTGCCGGAACGTGGGCGCGCGGGAGAGGTGTCCATGTCCGCAGTATCGGGGCCATCCGCCCCGGCCCGTGGCAACGCGCCCGCGCCCGGGCTCTAGGCTTCGCGCATGCCATCGAGCACCCTGGACCCCGCCAACCTGAGCGCGATCTTCAAGGCCTACGACGTCCGTGGGACTGTCCCCGACCAGCTCGACGCCGACCTGGCCCGGGCCACCGGTGGGGCGTTCGTCGGCGTCGTCGGCGCCGACACGGTCGTGGTCGGGCACGACATGCGGCCCAGCTCGCCCGAGATGGCTGAGGCGTTCGCCGCGGGCGCCACCGCGGCCGGCGCGGAGGTCGTGATGATCGGGCTGGCCTCGACCGACCAGCTGTACTTCGCCTCGGGCCACCTGGGTCACCCCGGGGTGATGTTCACCGCGAGCCACAACCCGGCCCAGTACAACGGCATGAAGATGTGCCGCGCGGGGGCCGTGCCGATCGGTGCCGACACGGGCCTGAACGAGATCCGCGATGCCGTCGCCGCGCGCAGCGCAGAGGCAGCCGCGCGCAGCACAGAGACAGCCGCCACTCCCGGCTCGGTGACGCAGCGCGACGTCCTCCAGGAGTACGCCGACCACCTGCTCTCCCTGGCCCCGGTCGCCGGACGGCCGCTCAAGGTGGTGGTCGACGCCGGCAACGGCATGGCCGGTCTCACCGCGCCGGTGGTGCTCGACCGCATCGAGGGGGTGGAGGTCGTGCCGATGTACTTCGAGCTCGACGGCACCTTCCCGAACCACGAGGCCAACCCCATCGAGCCCGAGAACCTGCGCGACCTGCAGGAGCGCGTGCTCGCCGAGGCGGCCGACATCGGTCTCGCGTTCGACGGCGACGCCGACCGTTGCTTCCTCGTCGACGAGCAGGGCCGCGCGGTCTCGCCCTCGACGCTGACGGCGCTGATCGCCGCCCGTGAGCTCGCCAAGGAGCCGGGCGCCACGGTCATCCACAACCTCATCACCTCGCGGGCCGTGCCCGAGATCGTGACCGAGCTCGGCGGGACCCCCGTACGCACGCGGGTGGGCCACTCCTTCATCAAGGCGACGATGGCCGAGTCGGGTGCCGTGTTCGGTGGCGAGCACAGCGGGCACTTCTACTTCCGCGACTTCTGGCGGGCCGACTCGGGCATGCTCGCCGCCCTGCACGCCCTGGCCGCGCTGGCCGAGGACGACCGCCCGCTCTCGCGGCTGCTGGCCGACTACGAGCGCTACCCCATGAGCGGGGAGATCAACTCCACGGTCGACGACCAGGCAGCCGTGGTGGCCCGCATCGAGCGTGACTACGCTGGCCGCGAAGGTGTCAAGACCGACGCGCTGGACGGGCTCACGGTGAGTCACCGCGACTGGTGGTTCAACGTACGCCCCTCCAACACCGAGCCGCTGTTGCGCCTCAACGCCGAGGGCAGGGACCAGGCCACGATGGAGCGCATCCGTGACGAGGTCCTCGCCACCATCCGACAGACCGTCTGAAGACCGCCGAGAGAACACGGGGACCGATCCCATGAACATCGACCAGAAGCTGCTGGACATCATCGTGTGCCCCGCCTGCCACGGGGAGCTCGAGGCGGTGGCCGACGAGCTCGTGTGCCAGGGCTGCGGCAACGCCTACCCCGTCCGCGACGACATCCCCGTCCTGCTGGTGGACGAGGCGCGCAAGCCGGCCTGAGGCCCACCATGTCCACCTGGTTCGACGAGTCGCGTCTGGACGACGAGCGTGCGCTGGCCAGCGTCGACCTACGGCTGCGCACCCTCGCGGAGAGCGGCGCGCGCGTGCGCCGCGAGGCCCACGAGTCGGCCGAGATCCTGGCAGACCTGGTCGCCCAGGACATGCCGCGGCCGCGGGCGGTGGTGGCCGCCGGTCCCGACTCGCGCCTGTTGCGCGCGGTCCTCGAGCCGTGGTGCCCGGTGCCGTTCGTGGCCTGGCCCAACCCGGGGCTGCCCGGCTGGACCGGCAGCCTCGACCTGGTCGTGATGCTCGCGCCCGAGGGCGGTGACCACGGGTCCGCGCTGGCGGTGGCCGAAGCGGTGCGCCGGGGGGCGCAGGTCGTCGTCGCCTGCCCGCCGCGGTCGCTCGTCGCCGAGCACGCGGTCGGGCGCCACACGACGATCCTGCCCACGGTCACCGGTGACCAGCTCGCCACGGCCGTCGTGGTCCTCGACTACCTCTCCCGCGTCCACCTCGGTCCGAGCGCCGACTCCGAGGTGGTCGCAGCGGCGCTGGACGAGGTGGCGGAGGCCTCCTCGCCGCACCGCGATCTCGCGGTCAACCCCGCCAAGATGCTCGCGATCTCGCTCGCCGACAGCAACCCGGTCGTGTGGGGCGGGTCGGTGCTCGCCGCGCGTGCGGCCCGCCGCGTGGCGGAGTCCATCCGCCGCACCAGCGGTCGCTCGGCGATCGCCGGTGACGCCGAGCACCTGCTGCCGATCCTGGAGGCAGCCAAGCCTCGCGACGTCTTCGCCGATCCCTTCGCCGACGACCCGCCCGACCGCCGGCCCCACCTGGTGATCCTCGACGACAGGGCCGAGGAGACCCTCGTGGCCGAACAGCGCGACCTGCTCGTCGCCGCGGCGCAGTCGCACGGGGTGCGCGTGGAGACCATCTCCTCGCACGCCGACGCGGAGGTGGCCCGCTACGCCTCGCTGGTCCTCTCCGGCACGTACGTGGCCGAGTACCTCCGGCTGGGCCTGGTCGAGTGACCGGGCGAGTGGGACCCCGTCGCTAGGCTGTCGCGGCACACCAGACCCGGAAGGACCCCCACATGGCCGGCGGACTGTTCGCCCTGCTCGACGACGTGGCTGCGCTGGCGCGGCTCGCGGCGGCGTCCGTCGACGACGTCGGCGCCGCTGCCGCGCGAGCCAGCGCCAAGTCGGCGGGTGTGGTGGTCGACGACACGGCCGTGACCCCCCAGTACCTCCACGGCTCGCCTGCCGCCCGCGAGCTGCCGATCATCAAGCAGATCGCCATCGGGTCGCTGCGCAACAAGCTGCTCTTCATCCTTCCCGCCGCGGTCCTCCTCGGGCAGTTCCTCCCGCAGGCGCT
>JAJPEO010000169.1 GCA_021166815.1 Nocardioides sp. | reverse complement strand
GAGGTCACGGTGCTGCCAGGCCAGGAGCTGGACGACGCCGCGGCTGGTCTCCTCCAGGACGTCGGCCAGGTCGCTGTCGGGGTCGACGAGACCGAGGATGCGCCCGGGCTCGCCGTTGGCGACCATCCACGAGGACACCGTGAGGCCGGCCCGGTCGCTCTCGGTGCCGGCGGTCCAGAGCGAGACCGCCGAACCCTGGCGGCCACGCAGGCGGCGTACGGGGTCTCGGTCCGGGCCGGATGCCTCGAAGGGGTGGCTGCTGTGGATCGTCATCGTGGCACCGTGAGCTCCCACTCGGTGCCCCAGGACCCGGTCTGCACCTCAGCGGTCCCGCCGAGCTCGAGCAGCCGGCCGCGGATCGAGGACGTGACGCCCATGCGGCCCTCTGCAGCAGCCGCGGCGAGCCGACCTGTCGCGATCCCGGGACCGTCGTCGCGCACCGAGACCGTGACGCCGCGGGCGTCCTCCTCCAGCAGGACCCAGGCCGTGGCGTCGTCGCCGGCGTGGGCCGCGACGTTGTCCAGGCAGGCCCCGACCGCCGCGGTGAACTCCTCGACGGTGCGGGTGGGAAGCATGATCGCCACCCCGGGCGTGACCACCTCGACGCGACCGTGATGGCGTGCGCCCAGGGCCTCGAGCGCCCCGCTGAGGTCACTCTCATCGCCCGGAGCCGCGGTGATCGGGACCGTGTCCTGAGCTCGGATCAAGGCGCGGAGGGAGCGCTCCTGCTCACCGGCGAGGCGACCCAGCTCGGCCCACTCCCCGCCGTCGACGTCACCGCGCCGTTGCACGAGCGCGAGCACCTGCAGCACCCCGTCGTGGACCACCCGCGCCAGGCGAGTCCGCTCCACCGCAGCGGCTCGTGCCCGCTCCGCGGCATCTCGTTCGCTCGCCATCCGCTGCAACGACTCGCACATGTAGCCGACGACCGTGCCGCCCAGCAGGATCAGGAAGACGTTGCCGTAGTTGCCCTGGTCGATGCTGCTGCGCAAGACGAGGTCGGCCGTCGACAGGACGACCGCGGCCAGCAGGCCCCCCTTCCAGTGCCAGTGGATCGCCCACGCCAGCAGCGCGCCCATGACCCAGAAGCCCGGGATCGTCGCGTTGAAGTCTGGCCCCTTGACCAGCGGCGTCGCGAGGATGGCCCCGGTCGTGACGGCCAGGTCGAGGACCAGCAGCCACGGCCGCCGCCGGTCGTGCTGGTCGTAGAGCCACAACGCCGCGGCCGTCCAGGCGACGAGCACCACGGTGATCACCAGGCCGGTGGTCGGGTGGTCGAAGTTGTCGCGCCGATAGGCGTTGAGACCGACGAGGTTGACGGTGACGATCACCCTCAAGATCGCCAAGGCGCGGAAGAGACGGTCCTCGACCGCGATCGCCGAGTCGCTGGGGGTCACTGCCACTGCCGACCCCCTCCCGTCACGATGCCTTCTGGTCGGGCTCGGCCGACGCGGCCTCGGCGGCTGCCAGCCGCGCCTTCTCCTTGTCGAGCTCCTTGGCCTTCGCCGCGTACATGTCGACGTACTCCTGGCCGGAGAGGCGCATGATCTCGTACATGATCTCGTCGGTGACCGAACGCAGGATGTAGCGGTCGTTCTCGAGGCCCTCGTAGCGCGAGAAGTCCAGCGGCCGCCCGAACCGCACCACCGGGCGGGTCCAGGAGCCGAAGACCTTGCCCGTCGGGGCGACGACGTCGGTGCCGACGACCGCGCACGGGATGACGGGGGCGCCGGTCTCCAGGGCCAGGCGCGCCACGCCGGTCTTGCCGCGGTAGAGCTTGCCGTCATGGGAGCGGGTGCCTTCGGGGTAGATGCCGAAGAGGTCACCGGCCTCGAGGATCCGCTTGGCCGAGCGCATGGCGCCCTCGGCGGCGTTGGCGCCGGACCGGTCGATGGGGACCTGGCCGGAGCCGGAGAAGAACTTCTTCTGGAACCAGCCCTTGATCCCGGGCGTGGTGAAGTACTCGGCCTTCGCCACGAAGGTCACCCGGCGGTTCAGCGTCAGGGGCATGAACAGCCAGTCGGCGTACGAAAGGTGGTTGCTCGCCAGGATCGCAGGGCCCTCCTCGGGCACGTTGTCGATGCCGTACGCGCGCGGACGGAAGATCACCCGGAGCAACGGACCGAGCGCCACCCACTTCAGGAACCAGTAGAGCACGGAGCGAGCCTAACCCCGTGCGGCCGTGGACGGCGGCGCGGTGACCCGCTGGATGAACTCCGCCGACTCGGCGAAGATCGTCGGCGCGTCGTTGTCGAGGGTCGCCACGTGGTAGCTGTCGGTGAGGACGCGCTCGGTGAAGTCGCGGGAGGACAGGCCCGCCTTCAGGGCGCGCGAGGTCGAGATGTCGACGACGTGGTCCTCCTCGGAGCGGAAGAACAGCACCGGCACGGTGACGCGCGGCAGGTCACGACGCAGGTCGGCGTACGCGGCGAACATCGACGCCGCCGCCTTGAGCGGGGTCATGGGGTAGCCGTGCTCGTCCTGGCCCGGCTTCTTGATGTCGTTGGCGATGCCGGGGAACGCCGGGACGAGGTGCTTGAGGACCGGC
>JAJPEO010000057.1 GCA_021166815.1 Nocardioides sp. | reverse complement strand
GGCGCACGGTCGTGCGGGACAGGGCAATCCCGATGCTAGGCCGCGCAGCGGCCTGAGAGAATGACCTTCGTGCGCCGAATCCGCCAGAGCAAGACGCTGCAGAACGTCCGCTACGACGTGCGGGGCGAGATCCTCGTCGAGGCCCAGCGCCTGGAGGCCGAGGGGCACCGCATCCTCAAGCTCAACATCGGCAACACCGCCCCCTTCGGCTTCGACGCGCCCGAGCAGATCGTCGCGGACATGATCCACCACCTGCCCGAGTCGCAGGGCTACAGCGACTCGCGGGGCATCTGGTCGGCGCGCACCGCGGTCATGCACTACTACCAGTCCCATGGGCTGCGCGACGTGGGCGTCGAGGACATCTTCATCGGCAACGGCGTCTCCGAGCTGATCTCGATGGTCCTGCAGGCCTTCGTCGACGACGGCAACGAGATCCTCGTGCCCGCACCCGACTACCCCCTCTGGACCGGCGCCGTGACGCTGTCCGGCGGCACGCCCGTGCACTACCGCTGCGACGAGGAGAACGGCTGGAACCCCGACCTGGCCGACATCGAGTCCAAGATCACCGAGAACACCCACGCCATCGTCATCATCAACCCCAACAACCCCACAGGGGCGGTCTACAGCGAGGAGACCGTCAAGGCGTTGATCGACATCGCCCGTCGGCACCACCTCGTCGTGATGGCCGACGAGATCTACGAGAAGATCCTCTTCGAGGACGCGGTCCACCACCACGCGGCGACGTACGCCGGCGACGACGTGCTCTGCCTGACGTTCTCGGGGCTGTCGAAGGCCTACCGGGTCTGCGGCTACCGCGCCGGCTGGGTGATGATCTCCGGCCCCAAGGAGATCGCGACGGACTTCATCGAGGGGCTGACGCTCATCGCCAACATGCGGATGTGCTCCAACGTGCCCGCCCAGCACGCGATCCAGACGGCCCTGGGCGGCTACCAGTCGATCGAGGAGTTCATCGGGCCGGGCGGGCGCTTCTACGAGCAGTCGATGCTCGCCCACCGCCTCCTCAACGAGATCCCCGGCGTGTCCAACGTCAAGCCGCGCGGTGCCCTCTACTGCTTCCCCCGCCTCGACCGCGACGTCTACGAGATCGACAACGACCAGGAGTTCGTCCTCGACCTGCTGCGCGCCAAGAAGATCCTCGTCACGCACGGCAGCGGGTTCAACTGGCCCGAGCCCGACCACTTCCGGCTCGTCACGCTGCCCGAGGCGTCCATCCTGGAGGAGGCGATCGGCCGCATCGCCGACTTCCTCGCCACCCGGCGCTGAGGCGGTCCCCTGGCCGGGTGGGCGTTGTCACTCAGGGCTCGCCTAGCCCCGGACCCTCGGGCCTCCGTAGGCTCGGGCTCATGCGCGACCTGACGTACCCGGCGATCATCCGGACCTGCCTGCTCGGCTTCAAGGCGCTGGGCCAGCGTTTCCAGATGACCGGCACCGAGAACGTGCCTCGCGAGGGCGGTGTGCTCCTCGCGGTCAACCACGTCGGCTACGTCGACTTCGTCTACGGCGGCCTGGGCGCCTGGCCGTCGCGTCGCCTCGTCCGGTTCATGGCCAAGCGCGAGATCTTCGACCACAGCGTCGGCGGGCCGGTCATGCGCTCGATGCACCACATCTCCGTCGACCGCGGCGACGGCATCGAGTCCTTCAACGACGCCGTGCGCCACCTCAAGGACGGCGAGGCCGTCGGCATCTTCCCCGAGGCCACGATCTCGCGCGCGATGGAGCTCAAGGAGTTCAAGACCGGTGCGGTGCGCATCGCCGCGGCGGCCGGCGTGCCGATCATCCCGGTGATCCTCTTCGGCACCCAGCGGCTGATGACCAAGGACCACCCCAAGGACTTCAGCCGTGGCAAGACCATCGCCATCACGGTCGGTGAGCCGTTCCACGTGACGGGCGACGACCCGGTCGCCGAGACCGCGGCCCTGAAGGCCCTGATGAACGACATGCTCGAGAAGACCATCGCGGACTACCCCGCCGACGAGCGCCCCCCGGGCGCCTGGTGGGTGCCCGCCCGTCTGGGTGGCTCGGCTCCCACCCTCGAGCGAGCTGCGGAGATGGACGCCGAGGAGAAGCGCGAGCGCGCCATGCGCAAGGCCGCGCGCAGGAACGCCGGCTGAGCCCGTTCCCCATACTTGTCCACAAGGCTGTTAATCGACTTGTGGATATGTCTCTTTGTCGACTTATCGATTGATCGCGGCGGCACCGCGCCGAAGATGCTCTCGCGGTCGTTCGTGCGCCTGACCCTCAGATGGGGCGGTCGTCGCGGTTGCGCGGGTCCATGATGTCGACGATGCGTCGCAGGTCGTCGAGACTGGCGAACTCGACGGTGATCTTGCCCTTGCTCTTGCCCAGGTCGACCTTGACGCGCGTCTCCAGGCGGTCGGAGAGGCGCTCCGCGAGGTCGGCCAGGCCCGGCGCCACCGGCTTGGCCGAGCGGACGCGCTCAGCAGCCACCTCGTCCTCGCCGCCGTCGAGGGCGACGATCTCCTCGAGGCCGCGGACGGAGATGCCCTCGGCGATCACCCGGGCCGCGAGGCGGTCCTGGCGGTCGGCGTTCTCGATGCTCAGCAGCGCGCGGGCGTGTCCGGCGGACAGCACGCCGGCCGCGACGCGGCGCTGGACCGGCGGCGACAGCTTCAGCAGCCGCAGCGTGTTGGAGATCTGCGGACGGGAGCGCCCGATGCGCTGGGCCAGCTCCTCGTGGGTGCAGCCGAAGTCCTCGAGCAGCTGACCGTACGCCGCCGCTTCCTCAAGGGGGTTGAGCTGCGAGCGGTGCAGGTTCTCCAGGAGCGCGTCCCGGAGCATGTCCGTGTCCTCGGTCTCGCGGACGATTGCTGGGATCGTGTCACGGCCGGCAGCCTGGGAGGCGCGCCAGCGACGCTCGCCCATGATCAGCTCGTAGGAGTCCTCGCCCGTGCGGCGCACCACCACGGGCTGCAGGAGCCCGATCTCGCGGATAGAGTGCACGAGCTCCGCCATGGCCTCCTCCTCGAAGACCTGGCGAGGCTGGCGGGCGTTGGGGCGGACCTGCGCGATGGGCAGCTCCGCGAAGTAGGCGCCCGCGACGGTGCCGCCCGGGGCCTCTCCGGTGGCCATGGTCGCGCCGGGGGCACTGGTGGAGGAGCCGGCACCGGACGTGGACGCCTCGGTGTGGCCGTCCTGCGACGCCGGCGCGGTCGGAGCCGTGGGGATCAGGGACCCGAGGCCACGGCCGAGGCCACGGCGTGGTGCGGAGGCGTTCATGCGGGGGCTCCCTTGCTGGCGATCTCTCGGGCGGCCTCGAGGTAGGAGAGGGCGCCCGCCGAAGCGGGATCGTAGGTCATGACGGTCTGGCCGTACGACGGCGCCTCCGACACCCGCACAGACCGCGGCACGGCGGTCTTGAGCACCTGGTCGCCGAAGTGGCTGCGCACCTCTTCGGCCACCCCGGCCGCGAGACGGGTACGAGCGTCGTACATGGTCAGCAGGATGGTCGAGACGATGAGCAGCGGGTTGAGGTGCTGCTTGACCATCTCGACGGTCTCGAGCAGCTGGCCGAGCCCCTCGAGGGCGTAGTACTCCGCCTGGATGGGGATGAACATCTCGCGACCAGCGACGAGGGCGTTGAGGGTCAGCAGGCCCAGGGACGGCGGGCAGTCGATGAACACGTAGTCGAAGCGCTCCTCGCCCGCCTCGGCCGCGTTGCCGATCCACGGGTGCGCGGCCAGGGCCTTGGCCAGCCGCTGCTCGCGGGCGACCACGCTCACGAGCTCGATCTCCGCGCCGGCCAGGTCGATGGTCGCCGGGACCACGTACAAGCCGTCGAGGTCCGGGCACACGGTCATCACGTCGGCCAGAGCCTGGCCCTCGACGAGCATCTCGTAGGTGGACGGCGTCCCTCGGTGGTGGTCCACGCTGAGGGCGGTGGAGGCGTTGCCCTGGGGGTCCAGGTCGATCACGAGCACGCGTTGACCCAACTGGGCGAGTCCGGCCGCGACGTTCACCGTGGACGTGGTCTTCCCGACGCCGCCCTTCTGGTTGGCGACGACGAACACCCGCGTGGCCTCCGGACGCTGGACCCCGTTCTTGTACAGACCGCCTGTCCGGGCCAGCACGGAGTGCTGGGCCGCTTGGGCCAGCGGGGTCTCGTGGTGCTCGAACCCGGGATCGTTGGCTGCCAGGTCGCCGGCGGTCCGGACGCCCCATGCTGACGCCGCTGTTTCACGTGAAACCTGAGGGTGAGAGGCCTCGGTGTGATCCGCCGCGGTCGATGTTTCACGTGAAACACCGGATCCCTCTGCCTGTGGATGAACAGCCTCATCCTGTGGAGAGCCCCGCTCAGCCGACTCACTTCCAGTGGTGGAAAACTCCTGGTTGGACATGCG
>JAJPEO010000007.1 GCA_021166815.1 Nocardioides sp. | reverse complement strand
TCAACCGGGGCGAGGTCGTCGTGGTCATCGGGCCCTCGGGCAGCGGCAAGTCGACGCTGTGCCGGACCATCAACCGCCTCGAGACCATCGACGAGGGCACGATCACCCTCGACGGCAAGGAGCTGCCGCAGGAGGGCAAGGAGCTGGCGGCGCTGCGCGCCGAGGTCGGGATGGTCTTCCAGAGCTTCAACCTCTTCGCCCACAAGACGATCCTCGAGAACGTCACCCTCGGCCCCATCAAGGTCCGCGGCATGAAGAAAGCCGAGGCCGAGAAGCTCGCTCGTGAGCTGCTCGAGCGGGTCGGCGTGGGCCCCCAGGCCGAGAAGTACCCCGCACAGCTCTCCGGCGGCCAGCAGCAGCGCGTGGCCATCGCCCGCGCCCTGGCCATGGAGCCGAAGGTGATGCTCTTCGACGAGCCCACCTCCGCGCTCGACCCGGAGATGATCAAGGAGGTCCTCGACGTCATGGTCGACCTCGCCGAGCGCGGGATGACCATGATCGTCGTGACCCACGAGATGGGCTTCGCGCGGACTGCCGCCCACCGCGTCGTCTTCATGGCCGACGGCGCCATCGTCGAGGAGAACACCCCGGAGGAGTTCTTCACCAACCCGCAGTCCGACCGCGCCAAGGACTTCCTCGGCAAGATCCTCAAGCACTGAACATCCGTATCAACCATCGAGGCCTCGGGCCGGGAGAGAAGGAGAAGCAGATGAGATTCACCAGGACCAAGGCGGTCCTCGCCGTCACTGGCCTCGCCCTGTCGTTGGCCGCGTGCGGCGGCGATGACGGGGGTCCCGACATCGAAGTGGAGGCCGCCGACAATCTGACCGGAGTGGCCAAGGAGCTGTCGGACCGGGGCTCCATCAAGATCGGGGTCAAGTACGACCAGCCCGGCATCGGCAACCTCGAGCCCGGCTCGGACGACCCGGTCGGCTTCGACATCGAGATGGGCAAGATCATCGCCGGCAACCTCGGCATCGCCGAGGACGACATCGAGTGGGTCGAGACCATCTCCGACAACCGTGAGAAGTACCTCCAGGACGGCACCGTCGACCTCGTCATCGCCTCGTACTCCATCACCGACGAGCGCCGTCAGGTCGTCGGCCAGGCAGGCCCGTACTACGTCACCGGCCAGCAGCTGCTCATCCGCAAGGACTCCGAGGGCGAGATCAACGGCCCCGACGACCTGGCCAACGTGAAGGTCTGCTCGGTCGAGGGCTCCACCTCGCTGCAGCGTGTCGAGGACGAGTACGGCGCCAGCCCCGTCCCGTTCGGCACCTACAGCGAGTGCGTCGACCAGCTGGAGAACAAGACCGTCGACGCGGTGACCACCGACGGTGCGATCCTCCTCGGCTACGCCGCGCAGAACCCTGACGAGCTCGTGGTCGTGGGCGACGCGTTCTCCGAGGAGAACTACGGCATCGGTTACAAGAAGGACGCCGAGGGGATGTGCGAGTTCATCAACGAGACTCTCGAGGAGTCCTTCGACGACGGTACGTGGGAGGACGCCTTCCAGGCGACCCTCGGCGGCGACGACGTCGAGACCCCCGAGGTCCCGGAGCTCGACCCCTGCGCGTGAGCGCGTGACCAGGGTGGGCGGCCCGACGACGGGCCGCCCACCCGGCAGATCCACCCCACCGTGAGAGGCGGTCCATGGACGTCCTGCTGGAGAACTGGCGGCCCATCCTCCAGGCCTTCGGAGTCACCGTCGAGATGATGCTCGCCGCGGGACTCATCGCGATGCTCGTCGGCTCGCTGCTGGCCGCGATGAGGGTCTCGCCCATCCCCCTGGCCCGGGCATTCGGCACCGGCTACGTCTGGACGGTGCGCAACACGCCGCTGCTCGTGATCATGGTGCTCTTCGCCTTCGGGCTGCCGGAGATCGAGGTCCGCCCCGAGCTCAACCTCAACAGCTGGCTCGGGCTGGAGACCAGCCACCGGCTGCTCAACTTCAACGTCTTCTTCATCTTCGCCACCGCGGCCCTGGGGCTCTACACCGCCGCCTTCGTCTGCGAGGCGTTGCGCTCGGGCATCAACTCGGTCCACCTCGGGCAGGCCGAGGCCGCGCGGGCCGTGGGGATGACGTTCACCCAGACCCTGCGCCACATCGTGCTTCCCCAGGCCTTCCGGGCCGTCATCGCCCCGCTGGCCAGCGTGCTGATCGCCATGACCAAGAACACCTCGGTCGCGGTCGGCGTCGGCGTCACCGAGGCGACGTTCATGATGCGCAAGCTCACCAACGACAACGCAACCGCGCTGATCGCGATCTTCCTCGGCTTCGCGCTCGGTTACATGGTCCTGGTGGCGATCATCTCCGCCATCGCCAACTTCCTCGAGCGCAAGGTCAAGGTGGCCTGATGACCACTGGGTCGACCGTCCTCTTCGACGCCCCGGGTCCCGTGACCCGCCGGCGCCACCTGCTCTACAGCGGGCTCTTCCTGCTCGCCTTCGCCGGGATCCTCGCCTGGGTGTTCGTCCGGCTCAACGACGCCGGACAGCTTGAGGCGGAGATCTTCGAGAAGCTCTTCCAGGAGAACATCCTCTCCGCGATCCTCGACGGCCTCGCCAACACCCTCAAGGCCGCGGTCCTCGCAATCGTGCTCGCCGTGCTGCTCGGCTTCCTGCTGGCGACCGGCCGGCTGTCCGAGCGCGCCTACGTACGCTGGCCGGCGACCGCGGTCATCGAGTTCTTCCGCGCCGTCCCGCTGCTGCTGCTCATCATCTTCATCTTCGCGATGCTCGGCGGGCGCGGACTGGAGACCCAGGCCCGCGGCCTGATGGCGCTGGTCGGCGGGCTGATGCTCTACAACGGCGCTGTCCTGGCCGAGGTGTTCCGGGCCGGGGTCAACGCCGTGCCCAAGGGCCAGGCCGAGGCGGCGTACGCCATCGGGATGCGCAAGACGCAGGTCCTGATGATCATCCAGATGCCCCAGGCCATCCGCTACATGCTCCCGGCCATCATCAGCCAGTGCGTGGTGGCACTGAAGGACACCTCGCTCGGCTTCGCCGCGGCCTACCTCGAGCTGCTGCGCCAGGGCAGGTTGATCGCCGAGTACGTGGGCAACAACCTGTGGACCTACGTGATGATCGCGTTGATCTACATCGTGCTCAACTCGATCGTCTCCACGATCGCGACCATGCTGGAGAAGCGACTGCGCACCAGCGGGGCGGGCAAGGCCGTCGAGGCGACCGAGGAGGCCGTGCCGCAGGGTTGAGCGCGTTCAGCGCTTCGGGGTCACCCAGAGCCGGATGACGCCCTCGACCACGACGGTCCCGTCCGCCCGCACTCCCCGTACGCGCACCGGCACGTCCGGGTCGTCGCCGGTCCACTGCTCGGGGTCGGTCTCGGCGATGCACGTGATGTCGCTGTCGGCCTTGGCGGGGTAGGAGACCTCCATCCCCTTGGGGATCCAGCGCTTGTCGGCCGGGACGCTGGCCTCGGCCAGGGCGCCCATTGCCGCCTCGAGTCCGTTGCAGATGGCGATGACGTGGACGGTCTTGATGTGGTTGTGGACCTTGCGGCGCTTCCTGATCAACAGCTCGGCCCGGTTGGGCTCGACCACGGTGAAACGCGGGCTCACCGTCGCGAAGTAGGGCGCGATCTGGCTGAAGGCGATCGAGAAGAGACGCTCCCCCTGCGGCAGCGGCGAGAGCTTGTTCCAGAGCGCGAGGACGTCAGGCATGCCCGCATATTACCCACCAGTAACTGTCCGTAGGAAGGGGCTGAGGGGTGCCGATGACCGCCGACGCACGTAGCGTGGTCGAGATGAGCGACCTGCAGACGAACGCGACGACTGCGCCCGGTCCGGCGCGCGCCACCCTCGGCGGCGAGCGGCAGTCACGCAAGGAACAGGTGGCGCTCGCGCTCTTCATCCTCGTCCCGTTCGTCGCCCTGGTGGCCGCGGTGCCCGTGGCATGGGGCGGCTGGCTGGGCTGGACCGACGTGGCCATCGCAGGGGGGCTGTACGCCGTCACCTGCGCCGGGATCACGGTCGGCTACCACCGCTACTTCACCCACAAGTCCTTCAAGCCACGCCGCGGAGTCAAGGTCGCCCTCGCGGTCGCCGGCTCCATGGCGGTGCAGGGCCCGCTCGTGCGCTGGGTGGCCGACCACCGCAAGCACCACAAGTTCTCCGACCGCGACGGCGACCCGCACTCGCCCTGGAAGTACGGCGAGAGCATCTCCGCCCTGTGGAAGGGTCTCTGGCACGCCCACCTGGGCTGGCTCTTCGACGAGGAGCAGACGCCCCAGCACAAGTACGCCCCGGACCTGCTGAAGGACCGCGACCTGGTGCGCGTCTCGCGCGACTTCTGGGTCTGGACCTTGGTCTCCCTCGCGATCCCGCCGGTGGTCGGCGGGCTGGTGACGTGGTCGTGGCAGGGTGCACTGACGGCCTTCTTCTGGGGCTCGCTCGTGCGCGTCGCGCTGCTGCACCACGTGACCTGGTCGATCAACTCGATCTGCCACACCATCGGCGAGCGCCCGTTCCTCTCGCGCGACAAGTCCGCCAACGTCTGGTGGCTGGCGATCCCCTCGATGGGCGAGTCGTGGCACAACCTCCACCACGCCGACCCCACCTGCGCCAGGCACGGTGTGCTCAAGGGTCAGGTCGACATCTCCGCCCGCATCATCTGGCTGCTCGAGAAGCTCGGCTGGGTCTCCGACGTACGCTGGCCCGTCGCCGAGCGCATCGAGGCTCGCCGCGCCGGCTGAGGCCTCCCTGTTGGGGTAGTAGGGGACACCACGGTCGGTTTTGTCCGGCTGAACCGACCGTCCCGTCCCCAACTACCCAGAGACGCGACGGCATTTCGCTCGACATCAAGATTCTTGAGTTGTGCCACAATGGCGAGATGCGTGACGAGGTGGACGACCTGGTCGAGGCATGGGGTCGCGAACGAGGCGACCTCGACCTCGCTCCCGTCGAGGTGTTCTCCCGGATCTCACGGCTGGCCCGTCACCTCGACCTGGCCCGCCGCGACGCCTTCACCGCGCACGAGATCGAGCCCTGGGAGTTCGACGTGCTCGCGGCCCTGCGGCGCGCGGGCGACCCGTACGAGCTCTCCCCCGGCCGGCTGCTGCGCGAGACGCTGGTGACCAGCGGTACCATGACCAACCGGGTGGACCGGCTCACGGCCCGGGGGCTGGTCGAGCGCCTCCCCGATCCCCACGACCGGCGCGGGGTGCTCGTACGCCTCACCGCCGAGGGCAAGGCCACCGTCGACGGCGCCTTCGAGGCGCTCCTCGCCGCCGAGCACGAGCTGATCTCCCAGCTCGGCGAGCGCGAACGGACCCGGCTGGCGAAGCTGCTGCGGACGCTGCTCGTCCCCTTCAGCTGAGGACTACTCGACGACCTCGGAGGCCTCGAGCCACTCCAGCTCCAGGGCCTCCTTCTCGTCGGCCAGGGCGCCGAGCTGGCCGCCCACCTGCGCGAGCAGGTCGTAGTCGGTGAGGTTGGCCTCCATCTTCGCGTGGAGCTCGGCCTCCTGCGCGGCGATCCGCTCGAGCTGCTTCTCGACCCGGGCGAGCACCTTGCGGGCGGCGCGGTCCTCGGAGCTGCCCGGTCGGGCCTTGGCCGAGGTCGCCTCGGATCCGTCATGCGCATCCGCACCCATGGCTGCGGGTCCCGATGACGCATCGGAGGAGGCCTGCTGCACCAGCACGGCCCTGCGCTCGAGGTACTCGTCCACCCCGCGCGGCAGCATCGACACCTGCCCGTCGCCCAGCAGTGCCCACACCGAGTCGGTGACGCGCTCGAGGAAGTAGCGGTCGTGCGAGACCACGATCAGCGTGCCGGGCCAGGCGTCGAGGAAGTCCTCCAGGACGTTGAGCGTGTCGATGTCGAGGTCGTTGGTGGGCTCGTCCAGCAGCAGCACGTTGGGCTCGGTCAGCAGCAGCTTGAGCAGCTGGAAGCGCCGGCGCTCACCACCAGAGAGGTCCCCCAGCCGGGCGGTGAGCCGGTCGCCGGTGAACCCGAAGCGCTCCAGCAGCGACGTCGCCGACAGCTCCTGCCCGTCGGCGGTCTTCGTGACCCTCCGGATCGACTCGACCGTGTCGAGCACACGCGACTCGGGATCGACCTCGTCGAGGGCCTGGGTGAGGTGCTGCAGGGAGACCGTACGGCCATGCTTCACCCTGCCGTGCTGGGGGGCCAGCGTGCCGGCCAGGAGCGAGAGCAACGACGTCTTGCCGGCGC
>JAJPEO010000006.1 GCA_021166815.1 Nocardioides sp. | reverse complement strand
GTTCCCCGCTTAAGCGGGGAACCCGGCACTGAGGTTGTTCGACGGGCGCGGAGGTTCAGCGGCGCCGGTCGGTGTCGACGAAGTCGATCCGCGCGCCACCGCGGCCGGCGAGGGCCCCGATGACCGTGCGGAAGGCCGTCGCGGTGCGACCGTTGCGGCCGATCACCTTGCCGAGGTCGTCCGGGTGGACCCGGACCTCGAGGATCGAGCCGCGTCGCAGCTGCTTGTCCCGGACCGTGACCTCGTCGGGGTTGTCGACGATGCCACGCACCAGGTGCTCGAGTGCCTCGGCCAGCACGACGCTCACGCCTCGCTCTTGCCGGCGTCCTCGGCGGTGACCTCGTCGGCAGCCTCAGCGGCCTCGGCGGCACCCTCGGGGGTCTCGTCGGCGGGAACGACGTCGGCCTTGACGGCCTCGGCTGCCGGCTCCTCGACCTTCTCCTTCTCGGCCTTCTTCTTGGCGGTCACCGCGGCACCCTTGGGCTCGCTGGCGGCCTCCTTGAGGGCCTCGTTGAAGATGTCGAGCTTGGAGCGCTTGGCCTCCTTGACCTTCAAGGTGCCCTCGGCACCCGGGAGGCCCTTGAACTTCTGCCAGTCGCCCGTGATCTTGAGGATCGCCTCGACGGCCTCGGACGGCTGCGCGCCGACACCGAGCCAGTACTGCGCCCGCTCGGAGGTCACCTCGATGAACGAGGGCTCCTCCTTGGGGTGGTACTTGCCGATCTCCTCGATCACCTTGCCGTCGCGCTTCTTGCGCGAGTCGACGACGACGATGCGGTACTGCGGGACCCGGATCTTGCCCAGGCGCTTCAAACGGATCTTGACGGCCACGAGTGTGGTGTCTCCTTGAGAACTTGGTGGTGGGTGGATGCACGTGGCCAGGTGGGGAACACAAGGCTCCGGTCATCCGATGGGCGCTGCGTCGGCCGGGTGAGAGGGTCCGTCCGCGCAGGACTCAGCGCGACATTCTGCCAGAGCACCCGTACGGGGACCAATCCCGGTCCAGCTCTCCTCGACGACGCCGTCCCGGCGTCCAGGCCGCTCCCCCCGGAGCGGTGAGTGGGCCACATTCCGCGCGCAGGGACTGTGGCTCACCCACCGCTACTCCCGGCGAGTCGCAGCGACACGTCCGTGGGCGGTGACCCACCCACATCCCGGCCACCCAGAATGTGGCTCACGCACCGCTCCAACTGGGACAGGGGTGGCGCGGTTCAGGCGTCCAAGCCGATGAAGGCCCGCAACGCCTCCACGCCGGTCACCTCGACCTGCTCCTCGCCGCGGACGAACGTGTCCGGGGTCAGCGTCAGCGCCTGGTTGAGGGCCAGCTCGCCGTCGCGGCGCTTGAGGCGCCGCACCCCGTTGAGGCGGTAGCCGACCTTGCGGGAGACCGCGAGCGACGCCGGGTTGTCGAGGAACGCCCCCGAGGTGACCTCCTCGAACCCGAGGTGGTCGAACGCCAGGGCACAGATCGCGCGACGCATGCGCGTGCCGATGCCCCGGCCCTGGTGGGCCCGACCGAGCCAGGACCCCGTCTCGCCCGTGCGGGTCACGAGGAACTGCTCGGTGGTCAGGCCCTGGCACCCAACCAGGCGCCCCTCGTCGAAGACGGCCAGCTCCAGGTCCCAGCTCTCCGGTGAGAAGGCGGCCCGCGTCCGCCAGTGGTAGCGAGCGGTGTTGACACCCAGCTCACCCCTCGGGGCCAGGGTCCACGGGAAGTAGAACGGCATCTCGTCGGGGTCGTGGATCCCCTCCTCGGCGAGGGCGCACAGCTCGGCCAGCACGTCGTCGGTCAGGGGGCGCAGCTCCAGGGACCCGACGCGCACGTGCAGGCCGAAGGGGGGAAAGAGGTCGACGAGGGCAGTCACGCAGGCATCGTCGCCCACGCCACCCCACGAACTCCAACCGGTTTCGCGCAACCGTCCGGCCCCGGGCGGCGTCACACGGGCATGAGCACCCAGGTCGGAGGACCGCTGGTCCTGCCCGCACGCCTCACCGCACCGCCGCGCCTCACCGAGCGGCACCCGTGGCTGTTCCCGGCCGCGGTGATGGTGCACCGAACGCGGCGCCGTGCGCGGTGGACCCTCGACTCCGTCACCCGGCGGGTGCGCTGGGCCCGGCGACGACCCGGTCCCGAGCTGCCGGTGCGCCTCGTCCAGCACGGCTCGCTGCTGCTGCGCGAGCTCGATCCCGACGTCATGCACCTGCAGCACAACAAGGTCGCCAACCTCGCCCTGGCCACCGGCCGCGTCGACGGGGTGCTGCTCCGCCCGGGCGAGACGTTCTCCTTCAACCACGTCGTCGGCAACTGCACGCGACGCAAGGGCTACGTCGACGGGATGCGCCTGTCCAACGGGGAGGCGGAGTCGGGCGTCGGCGGCGGCATCTGCCAGCTGGCGAACCTGCTCCACTGGATGTTCCTGCACAGCCCGCTCACGGTGCTCGAGCGCTCGGAGCACTCCTTCGACCCCTTCCCCGACCGCGGTCGCGTGCTGCCCTGGGGCGTGGGCTGCTCCATCGTCTACAACTACGTCGACCTGGTCGTTCGCAACGACACCGATCTCACCTTCCAGCTGCGCACCTGGGTCGGCGACCGCTACCTGCACGGCCAGCTGCGTGCCGACTCCACGCCGCCCCACGCGTGGAAGGTCGAGGCGCGCCACGAGCAGTTCCTGCGCCGCGACGGTCAGGTGTTCCGCCGCAACGAGATCTGGCGGCGGGTGATCGACCGGCGTACGGGTGCCCAGGTCGGCGAGGAGCTCGTGAAGAGCAACTGTGCGCTGGTGGTCTACGAGCCCGACCAGGACGTCGAGGTCCTCGACGTCTGAGTCACCTCACGCCACGATCTGTCCGCGCAGCACCACGGCACGCGGTCGGCGCAGCACGGAGAGGTCCTCGCGAGGGTCGGCGTCCAGGACCACGAAGTCGGCCTCGGCGCCCTCGACCAGCCCCTGCCAGCCCAGCCACTCGCGGCCACGCCACGACGCGGCGGCCACGACGTCCGACGCCGGGATGCCCATGTCGACCATCGCCTCGATCTCACCCACGATCTCGCCGTGCCTGGCCACGCCCCCGCCGTCGGTGCCGACGTAGAGCTCGACCCCGGCCTCCCACGCGGAGAGCAGAGCGGTGCGCCGGTGGATGAACAGCTCCTCCATCGTGGCGGCGTACGCCGGGAACTTCCCCCGCCCCGCCTCCGCGTGCTGCGGGAACTTGCCGGTCTGCTGGACGGTCGGCACCAGGGCCACCCCGGTCGCCGCCATCTGCTCGACCTGGTCCACGGAGAGGCCGGTGCCGTGCTCGATGCAGTCGATGCCGGCGTCGAGCAGGCCCTGCAGCACCTCGCGCCCGAAGCAGTGGGCCGTGACCTTCGCTCCCTCGGCGTGGGCCGCGTCGATGGCGGCACGGAAGGCCTCCACGGGGAAGGACGGCGTCAGGTCACCCTCCTCGCGAGAGACCCAGTCGCCCACGAGCTTGATCCAGCCGTCGCCGTTGCGCGCTTCCTGGGCGGCGACCGCGGCCAGGTCCTCGGGCTCGACCTCGTGGGCGTAGTTGCGGATGTAGCGGCGGGTACGGGCGATGTGGCGACCCGCTCGCACGAGCCGCGGCAGGTCCTCGCGCTCCTGCACCCATCGGGTGTCCACCGGCGACCCACAGTCACGCATGAGAAGCACCCCGCTGTCACGGTCGGCGAGGGCCTGCTGCTCCGTCTCCTCGTCGGAGACTCCCCCACCGTCCTCGAGCCCGAGGTGGTTGTGGGCGTCGACCATCCCCGGCAGCAGCCAGCCGCTGGCGGCGGTGTCCGCACCTGCCTGGTGCTCGAAGGTCACCCGCCCGTCCACGACGAAGACGTCGCGCACCTCGCCGTCGGGCAGCACCGGACCGTGGAACCTCCATGTCGCCATGGGCCGACCCTAGTGCCCACCCCGGCGGGGGTGTGGCACGTCGAAGCGCTGACATAGCGTCGCAAGGATCCCGGGCATCCCCTGTCGAGATGGGGAGGAGGGGGAAGCCCACGACCCGGCCGCCGCGGGCGCAACGGGGTCGACCCTTGGAGGGCACATGTTGCAGACATTCCGCACCACCTCACGCTTGACCACGGCGCTCACCACCGGCGTCCTCGCACTCGTGATCGCACTCGGCGTGGCCTCGACCGGCGTGGGAGGTGCCGCGGCGACGACGACAGAGCGCAGGTCACCGAGCGTGGTCGTGGGCAAGTCCGACCTCGGCAAGATGACCAGCCGCGTCGCCGGCCGCACGTCACAGGGCGACCGGGTGACCGGCTCCTTCACCCCGACCCGCTTCGTCAAGCGCAACGGCAAGCTGTGGGCGAGGGGCTTCCTGAAGGGCAAGATCCACCACGACAACGGCACGGTGACGAAGTTCTCGGGCATCAAGAAGATGCGGGTCCGCAGGATCAACGGCAAGTCGACGAGGACACTCACCAGCGCCCGGACCACGACCGAGCGCGCCGCCGCCTGCGACGTCCTCAACCTGGTCCTCGGCCCGCTCGACCTCAACCTGCTGGGCCTGGAGGTCCACCTGCAGCGCGTCGTGCTCGACGTGGTCGCCCGCAGCGGAGCCGGTCAGCTCCTGGGCAACCTGCTGTGCGCGGTCGCGGGGCTGCTCGACGGCGGGCCGCTGGCGGGCCTGCTCGGCCAGCTGCGCACGCTGCTCAACCGGATCCTGGGAGCGCTCAACCTCGGGGTCTGACCGCACGTGCCTCTCGTGACGGCGTCGTCCTGACGGGCGGCGCCGTCGGTGTGCCCGGGCACGGGCCTACATCCGGTCGAGCAACCACGCCGGCGAGAGCACGCTCGCCGGCGCGACGTTGGCGGCCAGCGCCCGGTCGGCGGTGACCACCGTGACCACGTGACCGGCTGCCGCCGCCGTCGCCGCCTGGCGACGGATCTCGGAGTCGCCGTCGCGAGCGGCGTGGACCACCCGCAGGTGCGCGTCGCGTCCGGCCCGTACGCCGCCCTTCGCCGCTCCCTCCAGCACGAGCACGATCTCGTCGTGGGGCAGGTCGGCGACCAGGAGCCGCTCGTGGAGCCGACGTGCGGCACCGGAGCGGTCCTTCCACCAGCCGTCGGGAACGGACCCGACGACGTTGGCGGCGTCGACGACGAGGACGGTGCTCACGGTCGCTGGTGCCTCACTTGAGGAACTTGCTGAAGTCCTTCGGGAGGTCGAGCGCGGCCGCGGCCTGCTCGTAGTCCATGCCGTCGCCGCCGGCGGGGTTGCCGAACGGGTTGGCGCCCGGCCCTTTCTCCTCGGCCGCCTTGGCCTGGGCGGCCTTCTGCTGGGCCGCCTTGGCGGGGTTGCCGGAGACGCGCTTGCCCTTGCCCTTCTTGGCCTGCTGGCGGGCCCCGGCGCGCTTGCCGGCACCGGGCAGGCCCGGCATGCCGGGCATTCCGGGGATCCCGGGCATGCCGCCCCCGCGGGCCATCTGCTCCATCATCTTGCGCGCCTCGAAGAAGCGGTCGACCAGCGCGTTGACGTCGGAGACGCTGCGCCCGGAGCCCTTGGCGATGCGGGCGCGACGCGAGCCGTCGATGATCTTGGGGTTGTCACGCTCGGCCGGCGTCATCGACTGGATGATCGCCTGGATGCGGTCGATCTCGCGCTCGTCGAAGTTCTCCAGCTGGTCACGGAACTGGCCCATGCCGGGCAGCATCCCCATGATCTTGGTCAGTGAGCCCATCTTGCGGATCTGCTGCATCTGCTGGAGGAAGTCCTCCAGGGTGAAGCCGCCCTTGGTGCCCAGCTTCTCCGCGGCCTGGCGCGCCTGCTCGGAGTCGAAGGCCTTCTCCGCCTGCTCGATCAGGGTGAGCACGTCGCCCATGTCGAGGATGCGCGAGGCCATCCGGTCGGGGTGGAAGAGGTCGAAGTCGGTCATCTTCTCGCCGCTGGAGGCGAACATGACCGGCTTGCCGGTGATCGAGCGGATCGACAACGCGGCGCCACCGCGCGCGTCGCCGTCGAGCTTGGTGAGCACGACGCCGTCG
>JAJPEO010000396.1 GCA_021166815.1 Nocardioides sp. | reverse complement strand
GCGCCGGCACCGGCCGAGCCGGTCCGTGATCCGCTGCGCACCCTCGCCCTGCGCGACTTCTCCGCCGTCCACGACGACGGCACCCTCGGCGTCAGCGGCGTCGACCTCGACGTCGACGCCGGAGAGCTGGTGCTGCTGCTCGGCCAGGTCGGCGCGGGCAAGTCCAGCCTCCTGGGCGCCCTGGCCGGCCTGGTGAGCAGCACCGGCGAGGTCCGGTGGAACGACGAACCCGTCCTCGACCCCCAGACACGCCTGCGCCCGGCCTTGGTCGCCCACGTCGCGCAGGTGCCGCGAGTCCTGTCGGGCACGTTCACCGACAACGTCGGCCTCGACCACCCCCGGCGTGCGGTGATGCCGGCGCTGACCCGCGCCCGGATGGAGCGTGACGTCAACGAGGCGGGTGGGCCGGACGCGCTCGTCGGACATCGTGGCGTACGGCTCAGCGGTGGCCAGGTCCAGCGCCTGGCACTCGCCCGCGCCCTCGCCTGCGACGCCGACCTGCTCCTCGCCGACGACGTGTCCTCGGCCCTGGACGCCGCGACCGAGATCGAGCTGTGGGCCGCGCTGCGCGAGGCCGGCGCCACCGTCATCGGCGCGACCAACAAGGCCGCTGCGCTCGCGCAGGCGGACCGCGTCGTGGTGCTCGACACCGGCCGGGTGGTCGACGAGGGTCCGTGGTCCGAGCTCATCAGCCGCTGGGGACACCTGGCGGGCTGACCGGCCGCACGCTCCTTGGCCCTCTCTGGTTGAGTGGGGCCATGCGCGTGGTGATCGCCGGAGCGTCCGGTTTCCTGGGCACCCACCTGTGTGAGCACCTGCGTGCCCACGGGCACGACGTGACGACTCTCGTCCGCCGCCCCGCGGGGGCGCACGAGTCGTCGTGGGACCCGTACGCACGCGAGGTCGACCGCGACCTCGTCTCGGAGGCGGACGCGGTGGTCAACCTCGCGGGGTCCCCGCTGATCGGCAATCCCCACTCGGGCCGCTGGGCGCGGGAGCTGGTCGAGAGCCGCGTGGCGACCACGTCGCTCCTCGCGGAGACCATCGCCTCGGCCGCGAACCCGCCCACGTTCGTGGCCGGCAGCGGCATCTCCTTCTACGGCGACCACGGTGCCGCACCGGTCTCGGAGGAGACCGAGAGCCGCGGCGACGCCCTGCTCACGCGCGTGGTGCGGGAGTGGGAGGCGGCTACCGAGCCGGCTCGTGCGGCCGGCGCCCGCGTCTGCCTCCTGCGCACCGCCCCGGTCATGGACCGCACGCACCCGCCCCTGAGCCAGCTGCGACGACTCTTCGCCCTCGGCCTGGGTGGCCGCCTGGGCTCGGGCGAGCAGTACTTCCCGATGATCTCGTTGCGCGACTGGATCGCGGCCACCGTCTACCTGCTGGAGTCCCGCGACGTGACCGGGGAGTTCAACCTGTGCTCGCCCACGACCCCGACCAACGCGGAGTTCACCACGGCCCTGGCCCGCGCCGTCCGGCGACCGGCGTTCTTCACCGCACCCGCAGGCGTGCTCCGGGTCGCCGCTGGGCCGTTGGCCCCGGAGATCCTCGGCTCGGTCAACGCCCAGCCCGCGGCACTGGAGCGGGCCGGCTACGACTTCCGCGACCAGGACGTCACCGAGGTCCTGGCAGCCGCGCTCGCCTGAGCGCGCACCTCGACCACGACCCACCGCGCGTCGTCGCGCCGCATCGTGATGCGACGCGTGGTCGGACGGTCACGCGGCAGCTCCTGGCTCTGCCCCTCCCCCACGGCGACGCCGCCGACCATGCGGTCGGTCACCACGACGTCCAGCCGGACGTCGGTCTGGTGGCGTACCTCGAGCGACAGGACCTGGGTCTGCATCCCACGCACGGTGAGCCCCCGGTCGACCCAGGCCCGCAGCCGCTCGACGTCGACGGCGCCGGCTCGCGAGCCGTCTGCGTACAGGCCCTGCAGCGTCTCGAGGTCGCCTGTGGCCCACGCACGGGCGCGCGCGGTGTCCCACTCGGCGAGCACGGCCGCGGCAGAGGCGACGCCGCCGGGCTCGTGGTCGCGCTGCGCACCCTCGGCCGCGGCGTCGCGGGTCAGCAGGGAGCGCGACCCCACCACCGCTGCTGTCAGGCCGACGCACACGAGCGCGGCAACGAGGAGGTACGGGACGAGACGACGAGGCTGCACCCCTCCAGCGTGGCGTATTCCCGGCACTCGCTGCCTCGCTCATCCACAGGCCCGCCGATGATCCCCAGGATGGGGGCGTAATGTCAGTCACATGCCCCTGCAGTTCGAGGTCGCCGGCACTGGCGACGCCGCCGTCGACTACCGCGCCGCTTGGGACCTCCAGCGTGACGTGCACGCCTCCGTGGTGGCGGGCGACCGCCCGCCGACCGTGCTGCTGCTGGAGCACCCGCCGGTCTTCACCTGCGGCAAGCGCACCGACCCCCACGAGCGACCTCTCGACGCCGGTGGCGCCGACGTCATCGACGTGGACCGGGGCGGCAAGATCACCTTCCACGGGCCCGGACAGCTCGTCGGCTACCCCATCGTGAGGTTGCCCGAGCACGTCAAGGTCGTCGACTACGTGCGCCGCGTCGAGGAGGCCCTCATCCAGACGTGCGCCGACCTTGGGGTCACGACCGCTCGGGTGCCCGGACGCAGCGGCGTGTGGCTGCAGGCCGATGACCGTGGCCCGGAGCGCAAGATCGCCGCCATCGGCATCCGGGTGAGCCGAGGCGTGACGATGCACGGGTTCGCCATCAACTGCGACGTGGACCTCGCCTGGTACGACCGGTTCGTCCCGTGCGGCATCGCCGACGCGGGCGTCACCTCGCTGAGCCACGAGCTCGGCCGCGACGTCACCGTCGCCGAGGTCATGCCGGTCGTGCGCAGCCACCTGTCCACCTACCTCGCCTGGGACCCGTACGACGCGACCCCCGACTACGAGGCGCGCCCGGAGCCGGGTCGCGCGCCCCGCATCCAGCTCGTCACGCCGGGCGTCTGAGGGGCTCACGGAGCCGAGTTGGGACGCGAATCACACCGTCGTACAGTGGTCGGGTGACGACCGCTCCCGCACCCGATGGCCGAAAGCTCCTGCGACTGGAGGTCCGCAACGCGGAGACGCCGATCGAGCGCAAGCCGGAGTGGATCAAGACCCGTGCGCGCATGGGTCCGGAGTACACCGACATGCGCAACCTGGTGAAGGCCGAGGGCCTGCACACCGTGTGCCAGGAGGCCGGCTGCCCCAACATCTACGAGTGCTGGGAGGACCGCGAGGCCACCTTCCTCATCGGCGGCGACCAGTGCACGCGGCGCTGCGACTTCTGCCAGATCCACACCGGCAAGCCGGGCCCGCTCGACCGCGACGAGCCCCGACGGGTGGCAGAGTCGGTCCAGAAGATGGGCCTGAGGTACGCCACGATCACCGGCGTCACGCGAGACGACCTGCCCGACGAGGGCGCCTGGCTCTACGCCGAGACCGTACGGGTCATCCACGAGCTCAACCCCGACACCGGCGTGGAGAACCTCGTGCCCGACTTCAGCGGCAAGCCCGACCTCCTCGAAGAGGTCTTCTCGGCACGGCCCGAGGTGCTCGCCCACAACGTCGAGACGGTGCCGCGCATCTTCAAGCGCATCCGCCCGGCCTTCCGCTACGACCGCTCCCTCGACGTCATCTCCCAGGCGCGGGCGTACGGCCTGGTCACCAAGTCCAACCTCATCCTGGGCCTCGGCGAGACCCGCGAGGAGGTCAGCCAGGCGCTGCGCGACCTGCACGACGCGGGCTGCGAGCTGATCACGATCACGCAGTACCTGCGCCCCAACGCCTTCCTGCACCCGGTCGAGCGGTGGGTCAAGCCCGAGGAGTTCGTCGAGCTCGCGGCCGAGGCCGAGGAGATCGGGTTCGCCGGCGTCATGTCGGGACCGCTGGTCCGTTCGTCCTACCGGGCCGGGCGCCTGTACCGTCAAGCCATGGACAAGCGCGCCGCCACCACGGCGTGAGGTCCCTCCCGCTCGTTCGACCAGCTAGATAGGCACGCCACGATGTCGACCCCCGCCATGCCCACCTCTCGCCGCGGTCAGATCCTGCAGACCTACCAGATGACCAAGCGGTCGGACCCGCGCATCGGCCTGATCGTGCTCGGCACGATGCTGCTCGGTGGCGCGCTCGGGTTCCTGATCATGTGGCTGCTGCCCGGCAGCGGCTGGATCTCGACGCTGCTCTCGGTGGTCAGCGCGATCCTCATCGGCGTGCTCGCGGGCCTGCTGGTGTTCGGCAAGCGAGCCGAGAAGGCGGCGTACACCCAGATGGAGGGCCAGACGGGCGCGGCCGCGGGCGCGCTGCAGATGCTGCGCCGCGGCTGGAAGGTCGAGCCGGTCGTGGGCTTCACCAAGCAGCAGGACGTCGTCCACCGCGTGGTCGGCCCTCCCGGCATCGTCCTGGTGGGCGAGGGCTCGAGCCACGCCCGCGTCAAGCAGCTCCTGATCGCCGAGCGCCGCAAGCACGAGCGGGTGGCGTACGGCGTCCCCGTCCACGAGATCATCTGCGGCCGCGGCGAGGACGAGGTCCCGCTGCCCAAGCTGACCAAGACCATCACCAAGCTCGGACGCTCGGTCAAGCCGGCCGACATCACCGACATCCTGATGCGCCTGAAGGCGCTCGACGCGCAGCGCGGCAAGGTGCCGTTGCCCAAGGGGCCGGTCCCGACCTCGATGAAGGGCATGCGCGGCCAGCAGCGCGGCCGCTGAGGCTCCGGCTACGTCAGCGAGGGAGCGGCACCGTCGCGGTGCCGACGAGAAGGTCGTGCAGCCCGCGGCCGTCCGGCTTGAACACCAGCGGCGGGATCACGAGCACGACCATCACGCTGCGCAGCAGGGCCGACATCAGGCCGAGTGGCCTGCCGTCGAGCCGGACGACGCGCAGGCGGGTGAGGAGCTTGCCGAACGAACCGCCCAGCAGGGCGGTGAAGAAGGCGGTCTCGACCACGAAAAGGGCCATCGTCACGATGCTGCCGGGGTTGCCCGCGATCAGGCCGGCGCGCACGGCCAGCTCGGCGATCGCCAGGCAGGCCAGCCAGTC
>JAJPEO010000393.1 GCA_021166815.1 Nocardioides sp. | reverse complement strand
ACGAGGCCTCGCGCGACGTCGTCCGCTCGTACGGACGCGACGCACAGGTCCTGCCGGACCTCGCGTTCGCCCTGCCGGTCCCGCCGTGTCCTCCGGCGCGCCCGGGTCACGTCGCGATCGGGGTGATGGCGTACGAGGGTGCGCCGGACGACCCGGCCCGGGGGGCGCACATGGTCGAGAGGTACGTCGACCGTCTTGCCGGGGTGGTCGCCCGGCTGGCCGAGGGGGACCGGTCGGTGGTCCTCGTCACGGGGGACGTCGCGGATCTCGCACTGGCGCAGCGCGTGCTCGACCTGGCGGCGCGTCGCTGCGACCGGGTGGCGCTGCTGGCTCGCGTGAGTCGGGCCGAGACGCTCGAGGGCCTCATGGCGGAGCTGGCCGAGGCCGAGGTCGCGGTCGTGTCGCGCTTCCACAACCTCGTCGCCGCGCTCAAGGTCGCTCGCCCGGCCGTGTCGCTCAGCTACGCGCCGAAGAGCCGGGCGCTGCTGGAGGAGTTCGGCCTGCTCGACCACGTGCAGCCGATCGACTCCTTCGACGGGGACCTGCTGCTGCGCCAGGTCGAGGCGTGCCGGGCGGAAGGGTCCGGCTTCGCCCTCACCGCGAAGGTCGTCCTCCAACGCTGTGAGGACGAGCTGCGTCGCTACCTGGAGTCGCTGGTGGACGACCTCGTGGTGGGGCGAGAACCCCGGCCGGGACGGAGGCGAGGACAGCGACACCCAGGAGTGCTCCTGCCAGGACGTCGGTGAACCAGTGCGCTGCCTGGGCCAGCAGGGACAGCGCCATCACCGCGTCCACCAGCGCGACGAGCAGCCACTCCCACCACGCAGGGGCCCGGCGCACCAGGAGGAGGGCGCCGCCCAGGCACACGAGCAGGACGAGCGTGTGCCCCGAGGGGTAGCTGCCCGTGGAGCTGAGCTCGTGGTGCGGGTCCGTGCGGGCGAGGGCCACCTTGACGACGAGCGCCGGCACGGCGGCGAGCACCAGGAGGGAGGCGGCGCGCCACACCGGCACCCAGGACCGACGGACCAGGGCCAGCACGACGACGAGTGCCGCGAAGCCCGCCACGGTGCGCACCGGCTTGAGGCCTTCGACGACGACGTCGACGCGGACCTGCAGCGTGCCCCACACGTCGTCGGGGCGGAACGCGTCGCGCAGGGCCACGTCCACCGAGCGGGTGAGCCCCAGCGCCACCAGCGCGGTGAGGAGGACGAACGCGACGGCGGACGTCGAGGCGACGACCAGCCGGGTCCGTGGCCACATCGGTGTCAGGTTCCGGCGCCCACGAGGCCGAGCCGCTGCTCGACGGCAGCGAGCGGCGGCGCCACGCGGTCCACCTCCGACATGTGGCCGGGAGGGAGTGGCCAGGGGATCGCGAGCTCGGCGTCGTCGAACTTGATCGCCACGGCTTCGGACGGGTCGTGCGCGCGGTCGATGCGGTAGCTGGTGTCCGCCACCTCCGACAGGGCCTGGAACCCGTGGGCGCAGCCGGGGGGCACGTACACCGAGCCCTGGCGGTCGCCGTCGAGGATGAACGACACCCACGTCCGGTAGGTCGGGGACCCGGCGCGCAGGTCGACCACCACGTCGTAGATCCTGCCCGCGGAGCAGCGCACCAGCTTGGCCTCGCCGCGCCCGGACCGTACGTGGAGGCCGCGGACCACCCCTCGGTACGACCGGGAGAGGCTGTCCTGGACGAAGGCGCCCGGATCGATTCCGGCGGCGCGCACGACGTCGGCGTCGAAGGTCCGGGAGAAGAAGCCCCGCTCGTCGCGGTGGGGCGTGGGGGTGAGGTGCAGCACGCCCGGGATGGCGGTGGTGGTGACGTCCATGGGGCTCCTCCGGACAGGGGTGGACGGCGAGGAAGCCCCTTGACCATCGCCCGATCGACCTCCGAGATCGGGCGAACACCGCACCCGTTCACCCAATTGCGGTAATTGGTGCAGTGACGCCCTGGCGGCCCGCTCCGGCTCTTGACACTGGCGGCAGTTCGACACGTGCGACGAGGTGGAGAGGGCGATGACCCAGACCAGAAGCTGCCGGCTCTGCGGAGCGCCACTGACCGAGACCTTCGTCGACCTCGGCATGTCGCCACCGTGCGAGAGCTACCTCGACGAGGACCAGCTCGACCAGGGCGAGACGTTCTACCCCCTCCACGTGAGGATCTGCTCGCAGTGCCTGCTCGTGCAGCTGCCCGCCTACATCCCGCCCGAGGACATCTTCGTCCACTACGCGTACTTCTCCTCCTACTCCGACTCCTGGGTGCGGCACGCGGAGACGTTCGTCGACCAGGCGATCGACCGGCTGTCGCTGGACGAGGCGTCGTTCGTGGTGGAGGTGGCCAGCAACGACGGCTACCTCCTCCAGCACACGGTGGCCCGTGGCATCCGGTCGCTGGGCATCGAGCCGGCGACGAATGTGGCCGAGGCGGCCGTGGCCCGCGGGGTGCCGACGGAGGTGATGTTCCTGAGCGAGGACTCCGGCGCCAAGGTCGCAGCGGAGC
>JAJPEO010000331.1 GCA_021166815.1 Nocardioides sp. | reverse complement strand
CGACGAGAAGGGGCGCCTGAAGGGCAAGACCATGGTCGTCGGGGCGACCGGCGCGATCGGGTCGGTGTGCGCGCGGCTGCTGGCCTACGCCTGCGACGAGCTGTGGCTGGTCTCCCCCGAGTCGGCGAAGCTCCTCGCGCTCAAGGCCGAGATCGAGGCCGACGGCCCGCGGGCCAAGGTGTTCGTCGCCGCGAAGCCCGACGAGGCGCTGCCCGGGATGGACATGATCGTCACCGCCACCTCCGCGGCCGGCCAGAAGGTCCTCGACGTGATGGCGCTCAAGCCGGGCTGCGTGATCACCGACGTGGCCCGCCCCCTCGACCTGTCCGCCGAGGACGTCGCGAAGCGGCCCGACGTGCTGGTCGTGGAGTCCGGCGAGGTGGAGCTGCCCGGTGAGGACGTGCGCATGGGCGACATCGGCCTGCCCCCGGGCGTCGTCTACGCGTGCCTGGCCGAGACGATCGTGCTCGCGCTGGAGGGCCGCTACGAGACCTTCACCGTGGGCCGCAACATCGAGTGGCCCAAGGTCAAGGAGATCTACCAGCTCGGCCTCAAGCACGGCATGAAGCTGGCCACCATCTCCGGCGTCAACGGCGTCTACACCGACGAGGACTTCGACCGGGTCCGCACCCTGGCACTCGCTGCCCGAGCCAAGGAGAAGAAGTCATGAAGGACGCCGCCGGCACCACGGTGCTCATCACCGGGGCCGCGATGGGGATGGGCCGCCTGTTCGCCGAGCGCGCCGTCGCCGAGGGGGCGGCGGCTGTCGTCCTCGTCGACGTCAACGAGGAGGCGCTGGCCACGACCGCGGCCGAGCTCTCCGGCGGCTCGACGCAGGTGCTCGCCGAGGCCCTCGACGTACGCCGGCTCCCGGCGATCCGCGCCGCCGCCAAGCGGGTGCGGGTGGAGGTCGGCCCCGTCGACATCGTCTTCAACAACGCCGGGGTGGTGCGCGGCAACCAGTACTTCTGGGAGACCGACCCGGTCAAGGACACCGAGTTCACCCTCGCCGTCAACACCCTCGCGCCGATGCAGGTCGCGCGGGAGTTCCTGCCGGACATGATCGAGGGCGGACGGGAGTCGCGACTGGTCAACATCGCCTCCGCCGCCGGCCTGACGGCCAACCCGCGCATGGCGGTCTACGCCGGCTCCAAGTGGGCGGTCGTCGGCTGGTCCGACTCGGTGCGCCTGGAGCTGGAGCAGGCCGGGCACCACCACGTGAAGGTCACCACCGTGTGCCCCTACTACGTCAAGACCGGCATGTTCGACGGCGCCCGCTCGGCCCCGCTGCTGCCGCTGCTCGAGCCCGACTACGTGGTCGACCAGACGTGGGCGGCGATGCTCAAGGGCCAGCCCATGCTGGTGATGCCCAGGACCGTGATGGTCAGCGAGGTCGTCAAGGGCGTGCTGCCGCTGGGCGTGCGCGACTTCGTCGCCGACAAGGTGCTGGGGATCTACCACACCATGGAGGACTTCACCGGGCGCCGCGAGTCGTGACCCGCGCAGCCGCCGACGACTCCGGACCGGACCGGTAACTTCTTCCCGTGCCCAGGAAGACAGAGCCTGCCGACGCGAGGGCCCGGGCCCTCCTGGAGGCCCACGTCCGCTTCGAGGTCGAGCGGCTGACCACCGCCGATCCCGCCGCCACGGCCGGCGGGGTCGTCGACGTCGTGCTCGACGCCCTGGCCGGCCACCCGGTCGCCGACGTGGTCGACGCCGGTGCCGTGGGCGCCGCGCTGGTCGACGTGCTCGTCCGGGCCCCCGGCAGCCCGCTGGTCTCCGGGATCGTCGAGCTCGCCGCCGAGGTGGCGTACTCCGGTCCCGAGGAGCCCGGCCAGGTCTCCGCCGTGGTCGCCCGCGCGCACGTCGAGGCGCTGCTCGACCGGCTCCTCACCCTCACGCCGCTCTACGAGCGCGCCCTCGAGGGACTCACCGCGAGCCCGCTCGTCGGCACAGTCGCGGCACGGTTCATGGGCCGCGTCGTCGGGGAGGTCGTCGCCACCAACCAGGAGATCGCCAACAAGGTGCCCGGCCTGGGCTCGCTGGTGTCCCTCGGCACGAGCGCGGCGTCGCGGGTGAAGGGCGCGGCCGACAAGCCGTTCGAGGCGCTGCTCGGCAGTGGTGTCGCCAAGGGTGGCAGCGCGTTCGCCGTACGCCGCCTCAACCGCATCCTCATCGACACGCTGCGCGACCCGGTGACCCGGGAGGCAGCGCTGCAGGCATGGGACCTGGTGGCGGAGGAGCCGCTGGGCGGCCTGGACGCCCACGTCACGTGGGACGAGGCGACCGGCGTCGTCGACGCCGTGCACGACCTGGCGATCGGCGTGCTCGCGCGCGAGGAGGTGACCGGGTTGGTGGTCGCCCTGGTCGAGGCGTTCGTGGAGCGCTTCGGCGGCTACACCCCGCCGGAGCTGCTCGAGCAGCTCGACGTCGACCGGGACGTGCTCACCGAGCACCTGGTGCGGCTCGCGCCCGGCGTGGTCGACGCCCTGCACGGGTCGGGAGACCTCGAGCGGCTGGTGCGCGCCCGCCTCGAGACGTTCTACTCCTCCAGCGCCGCGCGGGCGGCGAAGGAGGGCTGAAGTCAGGCGGTGTGGGACCGCATGCCCAACATCGCCTCGGCCACACCGATCAGCAGGACGGCGGCGACCACGGCGAGGATGAAGCCGAGGACGTTGAGCTCCCAGATGCTGCCCGTGCCGAAGAACTGGGCGATGAGCCCGCCGATGAGGGAGCCGACGAGGCCGAGCCCGAGGGTGGCGAGCAGGCCGAGGTCCTGCTTGCCCGGCTTGATGAGGCGCGCGAGCGCGCCGATGATGAGGCCAGCTACGAGAAATCCGATCATGCGTTCGACCCTAGCCACACGAGAGGGATGCTGGGAAGCACCTGCACCCGTGGGGAGGGTGTCGGGCACGTGCGCACGAGATGTCGAGGAGGCCCCTGATGGACCGTTTCAGTGAGCAGGCGGCGACGTGGGACGAGGAGCCCGGTCACGCCGAGAGGGCCCGTACGGTGGCCGACGCGATTCGCGGCGCGGTGCCCCTCCGCGCCGACATGCACGTCCTGGAGATCGGCGGCGGGACCGGCCTGCTGGCCCGCGCCCTCGCCGACGACGTCGGCACGGTGGTGGTGACCGACGTGGCTCCCGGCATGGTCGACGTGGCCGCGGCGCGCCTCGAGGACCCGCGCTACGACGGCTGGTCGGCCCGGCAGTACGACATCGAGCACGACCCGCTGCCCGAGGAGAGGTTCGACCTCGTCATGGGGTTGCTGACCCTGCACCACATGGGCGACGTGGCCTCCGTCGTGCGCCGCTGCGGCGAGCTGCTCCGCCCGGGCGGGTACGCCGCCTTCGTGGACCTCGACCACGACCGGGAGGGCGCGTTCCACGCGCACGTCCACGACTTCGACGGTCACCACGGCTTCACCCGGGAGTCGGTGACCCACTGGATGGACGCCGCGGGCTTCACCGACGTGGCGCTGTCGACGGCCGGCACGGTCGTCAAGGGCGAGCCGGGGCACGAGCAGGAGTTCCCGATGTTCCTGGCGGTGGGACGCATCGACTGAGGGGGCCGGTCCCCACCCCGGGAATGTTCGGGGCCGACCGCAGGTTCACCCAATTAGTTGCGACTTCAATTAATTAGGAAGGACCTGATCATGGTCGTCTACAACGAGATCGTCGCGCTGGTCTCCGGCGCGGGACTCATCGGTTTCGCCTGGTTCCTCTCCCACCTGGTCAAGGGCAAGCGGATCGACAGCGAGGGGTGGGCGGGGTTCTTCGGTGTCACCGGCCTCATCCTGTTCGCCACCGGCCTGCACACCACCGTCACCTGGCCCTTCGGCGGCGACGGCTTCGAGTACGCCAACATCGCCTTCGGCCAGCCGGCCCTCGCCTTCGGCACGCTGATGCTCTTCGCCGCGGTCTACCTGTGGCGTCACCGCGCGCTCTTCACCGGCGAGGTCGAGGCCGCCAACGCCGCGGCGCTCTCCTCGCTCCGCCCGACCGCCGTCTTCGTCGGCGCCGTGGCCCTGATGATGACCGCGCTCGCGATCACCTTCGTCCGCTTCGAGCTGGGCGCCGCGCCCGAGGTCGAGCCGATCAGCGGCCGCTTCGGCCACATGCCGATCCTCGAGGCGCTGTTCCTGGGCGGCCTGTGGGGCGTCGTCGCGCTGGGCTCCTGGCTGTACGCCATCGCCCTGCTGACCAACCGGCCGCAGCTGCTGCGCTGGGCGGTCTACGCGTGGCTCCTCGGCGGCGTCGGCTTCCTGCTGTTCGGCGCGATGAACTACTACACGCACATCGGCATGTACTACAACATCTCCCACGGCACGATGATCAAGTGGTGACCGCCTGACCCCCTAGCATCGGCCCCATGCGACTGCGCCCCGGCCGCCCGGACCTCGACAGGTACTCCACCCGCTTCGACGTCCCGGCAGCCGGGGCTGGTCCGTCCGTGACCTTCCTCGGCGTCTCGACCCTGCTGCTCGACGACGGCGAGACGGCCCTGATGACCGACGGGTTCTTCTCCCGTCCCGGCCTGCTCGCCGTGGGCCTGCGGCGCCTCTCCCCCGACCCCGCCCGGATCGACGCGGCCCTCTCCCGCGCAGGGGTCACCCGCCTCGAGGCGGTGGTCCCCGTCCACAGCCACTTCGACCACGTCATGGACTCCGCCCACGTCGCCGAGCGCACCGGCGCCGTCCTCACCGGCGGCGAGTCCACGGCCAACGTCGGACGCGGCCACCCGCTGCCGGCGGAGCGCATCGACGTGGTCGCGGCGGGCGACCGGCGCTCGTACGGTCCCTGGACGCTGGCGTGGGTCGACTCGGCGCACTGCCCGCCCGACCGCTACCCCGGCGTGATCACCGAGCCCCTGACCCCGCCGGCGCGCGCCGGCGCGTGGAGGTGCGGCGAGGCGTGGTCGCTGGTCGTCACGCACGACGACGGTCGCAGCGTCCTGGTCCAGGGCAGCGCCGGCTACGTCCCGGGAGCGCTCGCCGGTCACCGGGCCGACGTCGCGTACCTCGGCGTCGGCCAGCTGGGTGTGCAGGACGAGGCCTACATCCGCACCTACTGGGCCGAGGTCGTCGAGGCGGTGGGGGCGAAGGTGGTCGTGCTGACCCACTGGGACGACTTCTTCCGCCCGCTCGACCGGCCGCTGCGGGCGCTGCCGTACGCCGGCGACGACCTCGACGTGACCATGCGCGTGCTCGACGACCTCGCCACGAGGCAGGGCGTGTTGGTGCACTTCCCCACGGTGTGGCGGCGCGAGGACCCCTGGGCGCTCCTACCCTGAGGGGGGTCCTCGGGTGCGCATCCGCGCACGGGTGTCTATGGTCGAGACGTTGACCCGTCGCCGTCTCGAGGAGCTCCCATGGACCTGACGCAACTGCCGCTGCGAGTCGCCACCGGCGCCTTCATCCTCAACTCCGGGGTCGCCAAGCTCTCGGCCGACGAGGGCACCGCCCAGTTCCTGCACCAGGGCGCGAAGACCGCCGTCCCGGGTGTCTTCGACTCCATGGACGCCAAGTCCTTCGCGCGCGTGCTGTCCTACAGCGAGATCGGCATCGGCGCCCTGCTGCTGGCCCCGATGGTGCCGGCGACCGTGGCAGGGGCCGCGCTCACCGGGTTCGGCGCGGGCCTGGTGCGGATGTACCTCAAGACCCCCGGGATGACCCAGTCCGACGGCATCCGCCCGACCCAGGAGGGCACGGCCCTGGCCAAGGACGTGTGGCTGCTCGGCGCCGGGCTGACGCTGTTCAGCCAGGGTGTCGTCCGGGGCACCAAGAAGGGTGCCAAGGCCGTCGCCGAGGGCGTGAAGTCCGTGACGCCGTTCGTCGACTGACCCCTGCTCCCCTGCGCTGATGAGGAGCCGTCACGTCAGCTGCGTCATCCACGCCGACCCCGGTCGCGTGTACGACGTCGTGGCCGACCCCGACCAGCTTCCCCGGTGGGCCGCGGGGCTGGCGCTGGCAGAGGTCACGCGTGACGGCGACACACTGGTCGTCGCCTCGCCGATGGGCGAGGTCAGGGTGCGGTTCGTGCCCCGCAACGAGCTCGGCGTCGCCGACCACGACGTGACGCTGCCGTCGGGGACCACGGTCAACAATCCCCTGCGGGTGGTCCCGCACCCCGACGGGAGCGAGGTCGTGTTCACGGTGCGGCAGCTCGACCTCAGCGACGACGACTTCGAGCGCGACTGCACCATGGTCGCCGCCGACCTCGAGCGGCTCAAGGGCCTCGTCGAGGGCTGACCGCGCTCGGCTCCAGGAGGCTTGACCTGCGTCAAGGAGAACCGGCGCGGAAATCCATACCTTCGATCCATCGGCCCCAACCCCGGGGCCACCACGGATCGGAGACGGACATGAACACCACCACCAGCACCCACACCACCCTGCGCGCCGAGGGCTTCTCCTGCCCCTCCTGCGTGTCCAAGATCGAGAAGCAGGTCGGCCGCCTGGCCGGCGTGGAGTCGGTCAAGGTCCAGTTCGCCACCTCGAAGATCGAGGTCGACCACGACCCCGCCGTCGCCAGCGTCGACGACCTGGTCGCCGAGGTCGCCAAGGCCGGCTACACCGCCCGCCCGTCGGCGTTCTGAGTGGACGAGCGGAAGGCAGGAGGCTTCGTCATGTCACGCATCCACGGCTGGCTGCACGGCCGGTGGGCCGTACCCGGCCTGTCCGGCGCGGCGATCCTGGCAGCGCTGGTGGTCCCCCGTGCGGGGGGCCCCGGCCTGCTGGGCGACGCGCTGATGGTCCTCGCCGCGGTCGTCGCCGGCACCCCGGTCGTCGTCAAGGCCGGGCGGGCGCTGGCCGTGCGCGTGGTCGGCATCGACCTGCTGGTCTCGATCGCCGCGATCGGTGCGGTGCTGGTCGGCAACTACTGGGAGGCGGCTGCGGTCACCTTCCTCTTCGCGGTCGGCCACGCACTGGAGGCCGCGACGCTCAACAAGACCCGCTCCGCGCTGGCCGAGCTCATCGCCGTGGCCCCCGACGTCGCCGTCGTGCTGCGCGACGGCGAGCAGGTCGAGGTGCCGGCGGGCAGCGTGGCGCCGGGCGAGACGGTGCTGGTCAAGAACGGCGCCCGCGTACCGGTCGACGGCGTGGTCTCGGGCGGCACCGGCGCCATCGACGAGGCGTCGATCACCGGCGAGTCGATCCCGGCGGAGAAGGTCGCGGGCGACCAGGTGTACGCCGGCACGATCTCCACCGGCGGCTTCCTCCAGGTCACCGCGGTCGGGGTGGGCGCCGACACCACCCTCGCCCGGATCATCCACCGCGTGGAGGAGGCCCAGGAGGCCAAGGCACGCACCGCGGCCTTCATGGACCGGTTCTCTGCCTGGTACACCCCGGCGATCATCGTCCTCGCGCTCGTCGCCGGTCTCGTCACCCGCGACGTCGTCCTCGCCCTGACCCTGCTCGTCATCGGCTGCCCCGGCGCCCTGGTCATCTCGATCCCCGTGTCGATCGTCGCGGGCATCGGCCGCGGCGCCCGCGACGGCATGCTGATCAAGGGCGGTGAGTTCCTCGAGACGTCGGCCCGCATCGACGCTGTCGCCCTCGACAAGACCGGCACCCTCACCGAGGGCCGGCCCGTCCTCACCGACGTGGTCGCGCTGGACCCCTCGCTGACCGAGGAGGACGTGCTGCGCCTGGCCGCGCGTGCCGAGGCAGGCTCCGAGCACCCGCTCGCCAAGCCGGTCCTCGACGCCGCCTCAGCAGCAGGGCTGGGTGCGAGGGGACTCCCCGAGCACACCGAGCCGGTCCCCGGCAACGGCATCGTCGCCGTCGTCGACGGCCACCGGGTCGCGGTCGGCAACCTGGCGCTGATGAGCGCCGAGGGCGCCGCCACCGACGCCGCCGCGGCCGAGGTCGCCCGGCTCGCGGCAGGGGGTCGTACGCCGATGGTCGTCGCCCGGGACGCCCGCGTGGTGGGCGTGCTCGGGGTCGCCGACCAGGTCCGCGACGACGCCGCCGAGATGGTCGCCCGGCTCCACGAGGCCGGGGTGAAGAAGGTCGTGATGCTCACCGGCGACCTCGACGCCGTGGCGCGGGCCGTGGGCACGCGGGTCGGGATCGACGAGGTCCACGCCGGGCTGCTGCCGGAGGACAAGCTGGAGGTCGTCCGCGACCTGCAGGCGCGCGGCTTCACCGTCGCGATGGTGGGCGACGGCGTCAACGACGCACCCGCCCTGGCCACCTCCGACATCGGTGTCGCGATGGGCGTCGCCGGCACCGGCGTCGCGATCGAGACGGCCGACATCGCGCTGATGAAGGACGACCTGCTCAAGCTGCCCGAGGCGATCTCGCTGGCACGGCGCACCGTCAACAACATGCGCCAGAACATCACCGTCGCCCTGGTGACTGTCGCGCTGCTGCTCGCCGGCGTGCTGTTCGGCGGGGTGACCATGGCGATCGGGATGCTGGTCCACGAGGCGTCCGTGCTCATCGTGATCCTCAACGCCATGCGACTGCTGCGCCGTCACCGGGCGAGCCGCACCCAGGTTGCGGCCGGGCACAGCAAGATGGGCACATGGCACTCGCCGACTGCATCGCCTCAGGACTCGCGTGGCGTGACGGACAGCAGGTCGACGACCGTGTGACCGCCGACGAGCTGAAGGACCGGGTCGCCGCCGGCGACCTGGTCTGGCTCGACCTGCTGCGCCCGAGCTCCTCCGACCTGGAGGAGCTCCGGGCGCTGCTCGACCTCTCCCCGGCGGCCATCGAGGACGTGACCGCCAGCCACGACCGGTCCAAGGTCGTGCGCCACGGGACGACGATCTTCTTCCGGGTCAGCACCGCCGACCTCGAGACATCGGCCGACGCACCGGAGGGGCGTGTGCACTCGCACCGGATCTCCGGGTGGGTGCTGCCGCAGGCGCTCGTCACCGTCCGGATGGACGACGCCGTCGACATGGGCCAGGTCGTGACGCGGTGGGAGGACAACAGCGACCTGCTGCGCGCCGGGGTCGGCGCCCTCGTCCACGGCCTGCTCGACCACGTCGTCGACGGCCACTTCGACGCCATCCAGCAGCTCGACAACGAGGTCGAGGAGCTCGAGGACGAGCTCTTCGCCGAGCGCAACACCGGCCGCGACTTCGCTCGTCGCGTCTACCGCTTCCGCAAGGACCTCGTCGCCCTGCGCCGCATCGTGCTGCCGATGCGCGAGGTCGTCAACGCCCTCGTCCGGCACCGCGAGCGCAACGGGTCCGAGCTCGACCACTGGTACGACGACCTCTACGACCACGTCCTGCGTGCCTCGGAGTGGACCGAGTCGCTGCGCGACATGGCGACCACGGTCTTCGAGACCCACCTGTCGCTGCAGGACTCGCGGCTCAACGTCGTGATGAAGAAGCTCGCCGGCTGGGGCGCGATCATCGCCATCCCCACCGCCATCACGGGCTGGTTCGGGCAGAACATCCCCTACCCCGGCTACCTCGCCCCGCTCGGGCTCTGGATGAGCGTCGCGCTGATCGTGGTGCTGGCCGGCGG